>RDYY01000100.1 GCA_004293505.1 Sphingobacteriia bacterium
TAAGCGCTCCCATTAAAAGAACAGACAAAGGACTGGAAAACGACCAGCCGGAATTGGGCAGAAATTCACTGCTGTACTTCCAGTCATAAACGCGGTTGGCAAAGGTTGGAAAGAGCCCTGCACGCAATAGCGGGTGGGGCTCTCCTTTTATCCGGCTGATAAAAGTAGACATGTCATGCTTCAACTTAAAAACCTTCTCATGAAAAAAACGCTCCTCGCCTTCTTGGTCATTCTCTTGGTGGTGGTGGCTTGTGGCCGAACCAAAAGAGAAAAAGTGCGCAATGGCCGCACCAAAATTGACATCACAGAAAATTATTATCAGTACAAGTTCATCGCTCGCTTTGCCGATGAAAAAACGGATCGGGTCAGGGGTTTCCTGCGCCAAAAATTGGCATCTCCCAGTTTGTTGGACCAAACCCGCTTCAACGACAATGTAGCGCTGCGGTCGGGAACCAACATCAAATTACGTTTGCGGCCAGGTTACCTAGAAATGCGACTGAAACAAGAAGACCGCACAGAGTCCGAAATGGATGAGGTCAGGGACATGGGTGAATCCCTCAAAAAGATCATCACCAAAGAATAGGCCGTTCTTTTCCCCCACAGGTTCCCTATTTTTGCGGCAGAAAAATTTGCCATGAAGAATACACCCTTTACCGCTATTCACCAATCGCTGGGAGCCAAAATGGCCGAGTTTGCCGGATACAACATGCCCATTAGTTATGCGGGCATCAATGCGGAACACGCGGCTGTTCGCAAAAGTGTAGGTGTATTTGACGTGAGCCACATGGGTGAATTTGTGCTAAAAGGGGCAAATGCCCTCGACCTGATTCAAAGGGTCACTTCTAATGACGCCAGCAAATTGGTGGCGGGTCAAGCACAGTATTCTTGCTTGCCCAATGAAACCGGTGGCATAGTAGACGATTTGTTGGTGTATTGCCTAGAGCCAAACCAAGCTTATATGTTGGTAGTGAATGCTTCCAACATTGAAAAAGATTGGAATTGGATCAAAGCACGCAACACTGCGGATGTAGAAATGCACAACATCAGTGACAAAACTTGCTTGCTGGCCATTCAAGGTCCTTTGGCTACTAAAATTTTGCAACCCCTGACCAACATGGATGTCCTGAACATGAAATACTATACTTTCTCCAAAGGCCTGTTTGCCGGTGTAGAAAACGTATTGGTTTCTGCCACGGGTTACACCGGTGCAGGTGGGGTAGAAATTTATTTTGAAGACAAAGGCAACGATGCCGAAACCATTTGGAAAGCCATTTTTGAAGCCGGTGCTGCTGCTGGCATACAGCCTATTGGTTTGGGCGCTAGGGATACCTTGCGTTTAGAAATGGGCTATTGCTTGTATGGCAATGACATTGACGACACCACCTCACCTTTGGAAGCAGGCTTGGGCTGGATCACCAAATTCACCAAAGACTTTACTTCTTCAGAGACCTTTAAGGCCCAAAAAGCGGCTGGACTTTCCCGCAAATTGGTAGGGTTTGAAATGATAGACCGCGGCATTCCTCGCCACGATTATTTGATCAAAAATGCTGCGGGTGAAACCATTGGCAAAGTCACCAGTGGTACCCAATCTCCTTCTTTGGGCAAAGCCATTGGTTTGGGATATGTGGCGGTGGACCATGCAGCCCAAGACAGCGAAATCTTCATCGACATCCGCAACCAATTGGTGCGGGCCAAAGTGGTGAAGTTTCCTTTTGCTTAAAGCATATGCTTGCCACAGAAACCCATAAAGGATTTTCTTGCCTGGCTTTTAAAACAGCTGCCTCCTTTCGTCAATGGTTGTCCAAAAACCATGGCCAAACCCAAGGCATTTGGTTGATCATTTACCACAAAAATTCTGGTGTGGCCAGCATCAACTATCCCGACGCAGTAGACCAAGCCATTTGTTATGGCTGGATTGATTCCAAAATCAACCAACGCGACGAAAATAGTTTTTTCCAATTCTTCTCACCCCGCAACCCCAAAAGCAATTGGAGCCGGGTCAACAAAGAAAAAGTTGAACGCCTGTTGGCTGCCAAAAAAATGGCAGAACCTGGGCTGGCCATGGTAGCCCTGGCCCAAAAAACCGGTACTTGGACGGCCTTGGACCAAGTAGAACAAGGCATCATTCCGCCCGACTTGGACAAGGCGCTTAGTCTTTACTCCAATGCCCGGTCTTTCTTTACTGCCTTTCCTCCCTCAGTCAAAAGAGGGATTTTGGAATGGATCAATAACGCCAAACAAGACAGCACACGTCAAAAAAGAATCGATGCCACTGCAGCCATGGCGGCCAACAATGAAAGAGCCAACCAATACATTAAAAAATAGGGATTCCTTACTGCGTTTCTACTGCTTAATCAAATAGGTGTTTGTCTTCCCATCACAACCTGATCTCTGTTTGATCAAGCCAGAAAGACTGCTGCCTGTTGGTTTTGCCTTCCGCTGGTTGTGGTAGGCACTACGACAAATACCAGTGCAAAATTTTTTATCACTTCGGCCTTTCAATGACCGGTGGCAATGGTGGCATACAGCTGGTGTCATAGTTGTTGGCGACATGCTCCAAAATACCAGAGCTACAGCCTCTGTTAATCAGAAAGAATACGTTAGTTAGCAGCGGATGTCACACTGTATTTGTACGGATAGTCAACATTAAACGTTTAGAATTTGGAAAATGCATTTCACTGATAGCAGTTTTGGGAACAACAAAATTCCAAACCATGAATGCAGTCAGAAACAAGGTTCAGTTGATCGGGAACCTGGGGCAGGACCCCGATGTTAAAACGATCGGAGATGACAAAAAAGTAGCGCACATGAGTGTGGCCACCAACGAAACCTACCGCAATGCTGCGGGTGAAAAAATCACGGAAACCCAATGGCACAATGTTATGGCCTGGGGCAAGTTGGCTGAAATTGCTGAAAAGTATTTGCACAAAGGATCAGAAGTAGTCATTGAAGGCAAACTGGTGAACCGCCATTACACCGACAAGCAGGGGGTCAAGCGCTATGTGACCGAGATCCAAGCCAATGAAGTTTTAATCCTAACCAAAAAAGGAGAGTGGCAAACCGAACAAGCCACCAATGGCATCGAAGAAGCCATTGTGGAATAAGACAATTCCCTACCCTATTCAACTGCAGAGCGATCTTTGGCCAAATCCCCATCTGGCCGGGGAAAGCCTGTAGTTGATGTTTGTGGAGTTGCTGCCCTATTTGTTCATTTGCAAATGCTTAATGGTAGTAAGGATGTATGAACCAATACACCAAAGGACCGGTTACCGCTACATAAAACCACAGGGGCCAAGTAATTTTAGCCAGCTTCTTGTGGCGATCAAATTCTCCCGTTAGAGAGCGATAAGCCGTGAACAAAATAAAGGGCAAGATAATGGCTGCCAAAAAAATATGGGTGGTGAGCAGGACAAAATAAAACCAACGGGTATTTCCCACTGCCGCAGCTTCTGCTGCACTGACCGTGCCATTGCCATCGCTGTCGCCAAACCGGGCTTCTCCGGCCAACAAGTGGTGGGCAATATAAGAAAGCAAAAACAATACAGACAAGAACAAAGCTGTCATCATCAGGTTCTTGTGCAAGACCCATTTGCCCTGTTTAACAGCTACCAAAGCAGCCACCAATAAAACGGCTATGGTCGAATTGATCAGTGCATTGACCTGGGCAAAAATGTGGACATCAAAGCCCAAGTCCAGGTCTAGCTTGTAGCGGCCCAATACCACCACTACGGCAAAAACAACAACGGAAAATACACCGATGAGCACATTGGCCAAGCGGTCATTTTTTTGAAATACAGGTGCTAACATGCAAGAAAATTAAAATCGTTTAAGCGCCGCCCTTGGCCCGACCGCGCAAATAAATGACGAAGAAACTTACCGCCAATACTATTACAAACCAAAGCCAGCTGAGGTTGGCAATTTTCTGGAATAATCCAGACTTTTCTCCCTTGCCTTTCTCCAACAAGAGCAGCCCAACGTCTCTGGCCAGTTTTTTCATGGCCATGGAGTCCAAGCCATTGTAATAGCCCCTTACCACTTTGTGGCGGTCCAAGAGCACAAAACGACTGGTGTGTACAAAATCGGGGCTGATGGGTTCTTCGCTGAATTTGTCCACTTTCAATTCATTGAAAGCAAAGTCATAGATTTTTTTCTTGTCGCCTGTCAGCATCCACCAATTGTCGTGGTTCACCCCAAAGCGGTCGGCATAGGCCTTCAAGACCTGGGCAGAATCCCTTTCGGGATCAACCGTAAAGGAAACAAACTGAATCACAGCTGTGTCTACTTTGTTGCGCACATTGCCGCCGGTTTTGAAGGATGCTTGCAAACTGCGCATGTTACGGGTCATGCGGGGACAAATACTGCGACAAGAAGTAAAGAAAAAGTCAAGGACCAAAATTTTGCCCTCTTTGTCGTACAAAGAAACCGTATCACCCAATTGGTTTTGGAGGGTAATATTGGCCGTCTTGTGCCAAATGCTGTCATCAACTGCTTTGCCTTTTTCAATCTTGCTCACCACTGTGTCCAACAAATAACGGCGGGGCATGTCCACAGCAGAATCACTGGCAGACTTGAGCCACCAATAACAAGCCAGGGGAATGCCCAGGGCCAAGATGATGCCTAAAATAGATTTTGTACTCATGGATTGGAATAAAAAACCATCGCCGGGCGATGGTTTTGGTCAGTCAATTTATTGTCGCGGCAATCAATGTTTTCAGGTTAAATACTCATTGTGCCGAGGAAATTTGATTCTAGTGTTTCTCAGCAGGTTTTTCTTCTGCTTTGTGGTCAGACCCATCGGTTCCTTTGTGGTCAGCCGTTCCTGCAGCTTTGTGGTCACCTTCACCCGCTTTGTGATCACCTTCTCCTGCTTTGTGGTCTGCGCCACCATGTCCTTCTTTCTTTTCTACTTTTATGGTGCTCTGCTCTTTAAAATGTGGATCATAGGTGTTGCGCAGGTTGCGGAAGGAATTACCATCCCACAAAAACGCCGTGATGAACCAAATGAAAAGCGCCAAAGGCACTACAATGGTCATGATCATGTTCTTCAATTCATGCTTCAAGTGCATGAAATAGGCCACGATGTAAAAAGCCTTGGCCATCATCAAAATCACAATGGCTCCTTTGATGGACAAGCGCAAAGTGGTGCTTTCCAAAGGAATGCCAATCATCCAAAAACCCAAAACAAGTTCTACAATGGTTAAAACAGTCAGGATAACGGTTACCCTTACAATCTCTTTGGTACCGCCCCCGGCGTGTTCATGGTGTTCAGCTGTATGTGACATGTGCGTTGGTTGAGAAAGAAAAAATGGTCAGAAAAAATTAGATCAGGTAAAAACAGGTAAATACAAACACCCATACCAAGTCTACAAAGTGCCAGTACAATCCTGCTTTTTCAATCATCAGGTAGTGGCCACGTTTTTCAAACTGATCGGTCAGGGTCATGATCAACATGATGATATTGATGATAACACCAGAAAAAACGTGGAATCCATGGAAACCGGTAATGGTGAAAAAGTAATTGGTAAAATTGGTAGAAGAAGCGGTTCCATCAGCATTCAAGAAAGGGTTGCTGCCCCACCAGGCGCCTTCGTGGTGCAGGTGGTTCCACTCCCATGCTTGACAGCTCAAAAAGGCAATACCACCAATGATGGTCCAAATCAAGTTGCGAACCACGCCTTTTTTGTCCATGTTGTGACCGGCTTGAACAGCCAAAACCATGGTAACTGAGCTGATGATCAAAATAAAAGTCATCACACTCACAAACACCAAGGGAGCATTTACGCCCTCAGGTGCAAAGGGGAAACTTTTAAAAACTTCGTTGGGGTCAGGCCAGCCGTTGGTAGAAAAACGAATGGTACCATAAGAAATCAAAAAGGCGCCAAAAGTGAAAGCATCGCTCATGAGGAAATACCACATCATGAGTTTGCCGTATTCTACGTTAAAAGGGCTTTTTCCGCCATTCCACAATTTGGTACCAGGTGCTGTAGCAGTCGTTGACATGTTGGTCTGAAATTTCGTTACAAAAGTATTGTCTAAGGGT
>RDYY01000101.1 GCA_004293505.1 Sphingobacteriia bacterium
GCTGCCATCGGGATTTTCAAAGCGTGCTTTTGATCCTGCATATTGTTTAAAGGGATGCAGTTCACCTGTGTAAACATGCCCACCTTTAGCCACACACCCGGCTAATTTTTGGAAAATGGTATCCAGGTCTTCTATGTGCTCTAATACAAGGCTAAAAACAGCCAGGTCAAATACCTGGCCGTTGGTAAATGTCCAATCGTTTGTCAAGTCCGCTTGTACAAAGTGAACATGGTCTGTAGAAATTTTTTCGCGGGCTTTTTCCAACATTTGGGCTGAAAAATCAACAGCCAATAACTGCGGTGTTTGGTCCTTCAACCAGCTGGAATTTTTTCCCGTACCACATCCCAGTTCTAAGCAAGACTGAAAATCAATTCCGCGCAGAAGGCTTTTTAATCATCACGGGTTTTGTTTTCGTTGCTGTCGTATTGCGCCGACCAATGGTTGTATGCGTTAGCAATGTCCAAAATCAAGTCTTATCGGTTCATGCTGGCCAAGAATTCTTCGTTGCTCTTGGTGCCACGCATGCGCTTGAGCAATTCGTTCATGGCTTCTTCGGTGTTCATGTCGTTCAAGAACAAGCGCAGGATGTTCATGCGACCCAACACGTCTTTGTCCAGCAAGAGATCGTCGCGACGGGTAGAAGAAGATACCAGGTCGATGGCAGGGAAAATGCGGCGGTTGGCCAGTTTGCGGTCCAATTGCAATTCCATGTTGCCCGTTCCTTTGAATTCTTCAAAGATCACTTCGTCCATTTTAGAACCGGTCTCAATCAAAGCCGTGGCCAAAATGGTCAAGGAGCCGCCGTTTTCAATTTTACGCGCAGCACCAAAAAACTGTTTGGGTTTCAACAAAGCATTGGCTTCAACACCACCAGACAAAACCTTGCCGCTGGAAGGCGCTACTGTATTGTGGGCGCGGGCCAAACGGGTAATGGAATCCAACAGGATTACAACATCGTGTCCGCACTCGACCAATCGCTTGGCTTTTTGCAAAGCAATGCTGGACACTTTCACGTGCTTTTCAGCTGGCTCGTCAAAAGTAGAAGCAATCACTTCGGCCTTTACGCTGCGCTCCATGTCGGTTACCTCTTCAGGTCTTTCGTCAATCAGCACCACCATCAAATACACTTCGGGGTGGTTGGCCGCAATGGCATTGGCCACTTCTTTCAGCAACATGGTCTTGCCCACTTTGGGTTGGGCCACAATCAGTCCACGCTGGCCCTTACCAATGGGGGTAAAGAGGTCAATGATGCGGGTGCTGTAATTAGAAGGGCTGGTAAATAAATTTAATTTTTCATTTGGGAACAGCGGCGTCAAATAATCAAAAGGAATCCTGTCACGGATTTCTTCTGGTCGCTTGCCATTGATGAAGTCAACTTTTTGCAGGGCAAAATATTTCTCCCCTTCTTTGGGCGGACGCACATAACCCGTTACGGTATCACCCGTTTTGATCCCAAACAATTTGATTTGAGAAGGAGACACATACACGTCATCGGGAGAAGACAAATAATTGTAATCAGAAGAACGCAAGAAACCATAGCCATCGGGCATCAGTTCCAACACGCCATCAGAAGGAATGGGGCCTTCAAATTCAATGTTGAAGCTGGGTTCTTTGCGGTGGTGTTGGGGACGAGGCCTTTCCACCGGCGTATTTTCAGGACCTTGTTGGGTTTCGCCCACTTGGTTGTCTCCCGCTTCTAAAGATTGGATGATGGAAGCCGCCAAGGGTGGAATGCCGGCTTCTTCTCCACCTTGTGCAGCAGGCACGGGCGCTGGCGCAACGGGTCCACGGCGTTGTTGCTGCTGTTGGCGATCTGCATTCCTGTCTTGTTGGGGACGATCAGCATTTCTTTGTTGTGGGTGCTGTCGGTCTGTGTTCCTTTCTTGTTGGGGGCGAGGTCCTTGTTGGGGAGGCCGACCGGGACCACGGTGGGCAGGTGTGGGGGCCGATGGGGCAGCGCCAGGGTTGGCAGCTGATGCTTCACCACCATCGCCACCTGTAGTAGTAGCGGTTCCAGCAGGAGCACCGCCTGCATTGTTTTCTTTTTTGGGACGGCCTGGGCCTTTGTGCCGAGCTTGCTCAGCTGGCTGAGCTGCAGAGGGCGCTTCTTGCATCACTTCGGCTTCTTCGGTCACGTTGCCAGCTTTGACTTTGACGTCTTTTTTGGGACGGCCACGGCCTCTTTTTTCCTGGGCAGCATCGCTGGCACCGGCGCTTTCTTGCACCGCCTGGCTGTCGAGGATTTTGTAAATCAAACCTTGTTTGTCTAATTTTTTGGCGCCAGCAATTTTAAGCTGATCGGCCAGGTCCTGCAATTCGGGCAGGATCATGTCATTTAACTGCAAAATGTCGTACATAGAAAATAAAAAGCGTGAGGGGAAAAATCTAAAGTCAACCGAATAAATGAATTTGGGAGGAAAGAGGAACCCGAAAACTGAAAAACACGGGGGCGCTCAGCGAGGGTCAAACGGCACGTTTCCGGTGCAATAATAAGTGATTTTTGAGAGTAGCCCTATTTTTTCCCGCTTTATTTTGCCTTTGGGCCCTGCTGCCAAAGGTTTCAGGGTTATCTTTGCCCCCCAAAATGATCTGGCATGTTTAACCAAAGAACCAAAATAAAATCCTTGCTGACAACGGGTCAGCCAGGCACAGCCGTTACCGTCATGGGCTGGGTGCGTACGTTTCGCAACAACCAATTCATTGCCTTGAACGATGGCAGCACCAACAATAATTTACAAGTGGTGGTGGCTTTGGGTCTTTTGGATGAAGCAACCCTGAAACGCATCACCACCGGCGCTTCATTAAAAGTAAGTGGTGAAGTAGTGGCTTCTGTTGGCAAAGGACAAAGCTTGGAATTAAAAGCCCAGAGCTTGGAAATCCTGGGCGACAGTGACGCCGAAAAATATCCCCTCCAACCCAAAAAACACAGTTTGGAATTTTTGCGCGAAAAAGCACATTTGCGTTTTCGCACCAATACATTTGGGGCCATTTTCCGGGTGCGACACGCATTGGCTTTTGCTGTGCACCAGTTTTTTAACCAAAAGGGATTTGTGTATTTGCATACCCCCATCATCACTGCCAGTGATGCAGAAGGGGCGGGCGAAATGTTTCGCGTCACCACTTTGCCTGTTGATGGAACAGCGCCCCGCAACGAAAAAGGAGAGATTGATTTTACGCAAGACTTTTTTGGCAAGAGCACCAACCTGACCGTGAGTGGACAATTAGAAGGTGAATTGGGCGCCATGGCTTTTTCGGAGATCTATACTTTTGGCCCAACATTTAGGGCCGAGAATTCCAACACCACCCGCCACTTGGCGGAGTTCTGGATGATTGAACCCGAGATGGCTTTTCATGACATTGAAGACAACATGAACCTGGCCGAGGAATTCATCCAATACTTGATCCGATATGTGTTGGAGAACAATGCCGAAGACCTGGCTTTCTTGGACCAACGGTTGGCCGAAGAAGAAAAACAAAAGCCCCAAAACGAACGCCAAGAAATGGGCTTGTTGGAAAAACTGCAATTTGTATTGGCCAATTCATTTGAGCGCATCACTTATACAGAAGCCATTCAAATTTTGTTGGACAGCCCGCACTACAAGAAAAAGAAATTCAAATACGATGTGGCTTGGGGCATTGACATGCAAAGCGAACACGAACGCTATTTGGTAGAGAAGCATTTCAAGAAACCCGTTATCGTTACGGGCTATCCCGCCAAGATCAAAGCCTTTTACATGCGCCTGAACGATGGTTGTGAACCCGGTCGTGAAACCGTTGCTGCCATGGACATTCTGGCACCCGGCATTGGAGAGATCGTGGGCGGCAGCCAAAGGGAAGAACGCTTGGAAAAATTAGAAGCCCGTATGGCCGAGATGCACATTCCAGCCGAAGAAATGAGTTGGTATTTGGATACCCGTCGCTTTGGTACTGTGCCCCATGCCGGTTTTGGTTTGGGCTTTGAACGCATGGTGCAGTTTGTAACGGGCATGACCAATATCCGCGACGTGATTGCCTTTGCCCGCACACCCAAGAATTGCGAGTTTTAAATCCCGCATTTCCCAACAGATTATTTTAGATAACCCTTCATCCATTGCTGCTGGTAAAGCATCCAGGCCTGCAAGGACTGAAGGGTTTTTTGTGCCGCTGGATTTTTGGGATCCCAAATGTTGCGCTCTTCTTTGGGGTCTTTGACCAAGTTGTAATATTCTATTTCTCCTGTGCTGGCATTCAACATCAGTTTGTGGTCTTGGGTACGTACACCATAAAGTTGTTCCGAGAAAGGAGAGAAAAAATACACTTGTTGCGGACGGTCTTTTTGAAAGAGACTTTGTCCCTGCCAATCGGCGGGTATGGGCTTGCCCAGCAAAGACAAAATGCTTGGAGCTATATCGGCCAAACTACCCAAGCTGGGATCCATGCTTGTGTTCAACTCTTTGGACGCTATTCCAGTCACATTTGTTGTTGGCAAAAAACCACCCCAAATAAAACCCAAGGGCACGTGAATGTTTTCTTCGTATATGCCGTTGGCATGGGTGGTTTGGTTGTGTTCACCAAAAGCTTCGCCGTGGTCGCCCACCACCACCAAGAGCGTTTTTTCCCATAGTCCTTTTGCCACCAAACCTTTGACCAAGGTTTGCAATGCCGCATCGGATTCAGACAAAGCCGTTAAATATTTATCCAAGCTGGGGTTGCCGGTTCCAAATTTTGTCACAGTTTTTTCATTGACGGGGCCTGTCTTTTCGACGCCCTGCGGCGGGCGACCATTGGTGTAATAAGGATAGTGGGTTTGGAAGGTCCAGAGCAAAGAAAAACTGGGCTGCTGAGCGGGACCTTGGTCCATCCAATGCAAATAGGCTTTGACCAAATCGGCATCGCTGATGCCCCCCAAATGTTCTGCCGCATAGCGTGGATCATTGAAAGCGTTGGTGGCAAAGGGATTGTTGCGTTGGTCTACCAAAGTGTCAAAGCCACGGCCTTTCAAGAATTGGTCCCCGTTTTGAAAACGCAAATCGCCCCCATTGAAAAAAGCTGTGGCCATGCCGTGGTTTTTGAGGATTTGGGGCAGGGCAGTGAAGGCAATCTGGGGTTTTTCTTTGGTGATGGATTGGTAACTGAGCCAAGGTTGGTTGGCACAAAGCAAAGACACCAAGGACTTGTTGGTAGCAGGCACTTGCGCATAAATGTTTTTAAACCACAGGCCTTGGTGGCGCAGGCTTTGCAAAAAAGGCGTGGCTTGTATTTTGGGCTGGTAGAGGCTGAGCAAATGGGCCGGTGTTGATTCCAATACAAAAACCACAACGTGTTCAATGGGGCTTTTTGTAGGGGCCGATGGGGGCTGGGGAAGCAAGCTGGGCAAGGGTTTCAGCGATTTGTCTGGAAAGGGCCCCAGGCCAGCCAGGGTTTGCAGCTGCTTGTGCTGAATATCCAATGCGGGAAGAAATTTTTGGCTTTGAGCGCTTTGTAGAGACCGCAGAAAATATACCAAGGGGTTTTGGTTCGAATAGGGTCTAACCCAAGAAGCCTGGTTGATAGCAGGGTATCCATCGGCCCCAGACCGGGTCTTTTTTTCTTGCCAACCTACGTAGCCAATGAGCAGGACAACAGCAGCCAACATAGCAACACCGCCTATTTTGGTTGGGGGAGAAAGTGAAACTTTTTGAAACATTTTGGTCAGCCACCAAAACAGGACGACGACCCAAATCGGCGCCAATATTTGTGCGGGTCTAAAGTTTTCCCATAGGGCTTGTTTTGCATCGGTGCTTTGCAAAAAATCACCATAATAAAGCCAGGCATAATTAAAGGGCTTGCCCACGGTGTCCAAGAAAAAATGTCCCAGCACGGTGAGGACCAGAAAAAGGGCAATGAGCAATTGATAGCAAAAGAGAAACCATTTTTTCGTGACCGAATGTGGTTGGTTGGATGCACTTTTTTCCAAAACAGTGAATGGTAAAACGTTATTTCCATTCCTTTTTGATATATCTGTTTGACCCCTTCTGCTGTTGACAAATTTGTTAACCATCGACAGTATAAAATATAAGGCTGTGGCGCCGCCCAACAAAAAAGCCAAGGCCAAAAAGTCTTCTAGCAAGGCGGCGCCATAACTGCCCCAAGCGGCCCGCGGAAAAACCAATAAGGGATAAAAAAGCCCTGTGGCAAAACACCGCCAACCCAACAAAACCCACGCTGCTGCTAAAATAGGGGACAACAAATGGCTCTTTTCTTTTGTCTGAACTGCTGCAGCGGGTCTTTGTGGATTTTTCCTGTCCAACCATTT
>RDYY01000362.1 GCA_004293505.1 Sphingobacteriia bacterium
CAATCTTTCCTTGCGCAGTTTTAGGAAAGCAGAATTGCGTTTAGAGATTGGTTTGGAAGCCCACCCCGACCAATTGATGAAGGGCATACAGGACATCCGAGCTTATTTGTCTGGTGCACCCGTACATGAGGCACAAGTTCACTTGACCGATACTGGAAAAGGGGTGCATGTGATGCAAATAGAATATTTGGTGGGATTGGAAGAAAACTTAGAAAGCTTTTTGGACCAAAGAGAAAAACACTGGTTGGCCATTTTGCAAATCTTGGCTACCCACCAATTGGTTTTGGCTGAGAAGAAAGCCTAGTCCAAAGAAGCCCGCAAAGCCAGCAAGAACTCCTTCAAGCGCAACAAAGTATCCCGCGTAGACGTGGCTTGCGTTCCCGTGTTTTTGTTGTTCTTGAGATAGGCTTTGGCCCCTTCGATGGAGAATTTTTTCTCCCGCAACAAAAAATAAATCTGTTTCAAGTATTGGATGTCTTCTGCCCGGAACAAGCGATCTCCTTTTCGGGTTTTGCGGGGTTTGAGTACATCAAACTCGTTTTCCCAATAGCGCAACAAAGAGGCATTGACCCGGAACCATCCCGCTACTTCGCTGATGGGATAGTAGAGTTTTTCTTTCAATACTTCATCACTGGGCACATCAATCAAACCCAATTCTGCGTCCATTTCTTTGAAAGACTTGCGGCCCCTCTTGCCAGTAGTTGCGGCAGTGGCAGCTTTGGGTTTTGCTTTTTGCACCACTGCAGGTGTGGGTTCAACTACAGCTGGGAGTGAGGCCATTGCTGCTGCCTCAATTGTCTCAATAACCGTGGCAGCAGGCGTTGTTTCTACGGGAAGGGGGATGATGACCTCTTCTTGTGCTGCGTAAACAACACTGGGGGGAACCAATGGCTTTTTGCTTTTGTTCCCAGACCGTGGGGCAGGACTGGAAACGGGTTGCACGGGTTGCCCAAAAAGGTCTAGTTGTTGCATGCTGTTGGCCACGCGATAAAATTAGCACAGAAAGCGCTGGTGATGGGCACTGGTCTATGCTGCGTGGAAAACTTGGGCGTATCTTGCAGCCATGTTGCAGCTAGAAAAAATCATTGTTTGTGGGGCTGGTACCATGGGTTCCGGCATTGCCTTGGTCTGTGCCAAAGCAGGCTATACCACTTTGCTCTACGATGTCTCGGACCAAATGATTGCCAAGAGCCAAGCCCAAAACAACAGTCAACTGGAAAAATGGGTGCTCAAGAACACCCTCAGCGCCGAGGCGGCCCAAGCCATTGCAGACCGTTTGCAGTACAGCACTGCCATAGAAGCCTGTACAGGTGATTTGGCCATTGAAGCCATCATTGAAAATCCGGCAGCAAAAATGCAATTGTTCCAAGCCCTTTTAGATCAAAATCCAGGAGGCATCTTGTTGGCCAGCAATACATCTTCTCTCTCCATCAAC
>RDYY01000102.1 GCA_004293505.1 Sphingobacteriia bacterium
CCGTGTTTGAGGTTTTGGTATTGTTGAAGGAGTTCCCGGAGTTCGTCCCGGTCTTCTCGGTAGGGGTTCTCTCGCATGGGTCGGATGGTTTACCTAATGTAGGGCAAATTTCCTTGATTTTTAACCCAGATCCGAACTTATGCACGGTTTTTGCGTTTTGTTAATAAAAAGAAAAAAGCAGCGCTTTTGGGAATAACAGTATCTTTGTAAAAATGAGCAAAACACGTATATATGTCTTTTTGACCGCCTTGGCCCTGACTGTGATGGGTTTGGAGGCGAGTTTTGCGTCATTTTCCATCTCTGGTATTGTAGACGAGAAGAACAAAAACAACAAATACAGCCTCAGCAGCTTGAGTAATTATTCCAAGCGGGGCTTGAGTTTGAACGCCATCAAGGCCGATTTACAATACAAGGGTCTTAAAACCAGCACGCCTTTGATGGCCACTGGTGGTACTGTCATGGGGAACCTTCAATTTGGTCAAGGAAATACCGTTTATGTGTATCCTTACAAGATCAAGGTTAAAGTTCCCAAGTTCAAGACCCCCGTTCAACCCCAATAAGATTTCCGCTATTTTAATCTAATTCCCTGTACCCACTGGTGGGTATTTCAAATTTATTGGCAGGTACTGGACTCAAACTGACCGACACAGCCCGGTAGAGAATCTTTCTACTGGCATCCTCCACCGATTCATATTCCAACACCATGCCCGGGACTTGGCGAAATTGGTATTCAAATTCTTTGACGGTGGGCACCAAATTGGGGGCATACCAAACATGGTAAGTGGTGCCATCAGGCAGGCTCAATTCTGCCTTTAAACAGTCATACCCAATGATGTTGCGTTTTTCTTTGACCAAATTGGTCTTCACCTCTTTGTACTTTTCATGCAGTTTCAACCAAACCGTTGGGTTGAGGCGGGTCAAATAACGCGCATCGCCAATTTCGCGTAACACCGCTCCACTGAGCAGGGATTTATTGTAAATGATGGTTTGAGAGATGTCGGGACTTTTTAAATCAACCCGAATTTGGTTCCCTTTGACATATATGGTTTTTAGGCTTTGCTGCAAGACCGGATCGCGGGGTTCGCCAACAGGCTTATCAGCCACAAAAAGTTGGTACACAATGGTGCACTCCGCTACTTGTCGACCTTGGGCCAACAATTGTCCAGCCATGAAAACAAGGGCCAGGATGAGGTAAGTTTTCAGCATTCTTCCCATAAAAAAACCCTCCAAGTGGAGGGTTTGAAGTTAGTTATTTTTTGTTCGTTCTGTTTTTCAAGTCTTGGAGTTTTTTCTGGCTGTCCATCATCTGTTCATATTTTTCTTGCCATTTGCTCTTGGTCTTGGGCGCTTTTCGTTTGGCCTCAATTTGGGCCACAATTTTATCGTGGTTGATGATATAATTCTGGATCACGAATTGCAACAAAAGGGTTACTGCATTGGAAACAGTATAATACCAAGTCAAAGCAGAGGGCAGGGAATTGAAGAAGAACAACAACATGAAAGGAAATATGTAAGGCATGTATTTCAACGCTGGGTTGTCTTGCGTTGGGGTCATGCTCATGTTGTAAATAGAAATCAAGAAGCTGGTGATCACTGCAGTGATGGTAAACAAACTGATGTGGTTGCCAAAAGCCGGAATGGTAAAGGGCAAAGTGGCGATGGAATCAAAAGAGGACAAATCTTGGCTCCACAAAAATGCTTGGCCGCGCAAAGCAATGTTGGAATTGAAAAAGCTGTACAAGGAAAAGAAAATGGGAATCTGCAACAGAGCAGGAATGCAACCGCCCAAGGGGTTAACACCCGCTTCGCGGAAGATTTTCATTTGCTCCATGGCAAATCCTTGTTGGTCGTCACCAAATTTTTTCTTGAGGGCATCCAATTCTGGGCGCATCACCCGCATTTTGGCCCCGCTGAGATAAGAACTGTAGGTTAAAGGAGCGGTGACCAATCGGATGAAAATGGTCAAGAGCAAGATCACCCAGCCATAATTCTTTACAAAGCCTGCAAAGAAATCAAAGACTTGCATGATGATGTACTTGTTGATGGGGCGTACAAAAGAATACAAATCGCGTCCCAGGTTCACAATTTTCTCCATGTCTGGTGCTTGTTGCTTCAAGAGCACATAATCACTGGGACCAATGTAAAATGTAAAAGGCAGGCTGATGCTGGCGGTGGCTGGGGTTTTGAACTGCAAATCAACCGTTGCTTTGGCCAATTGTTCTGTGGTATCGGTTGCCCGCAACCATTGTAGATTGCCGGATTGAAATCCATTGTCGGCCACCAAAGTATTGTTGAAAAACTGCTGGGTCACACTCACCCACTGACCGGGCTTTTCAAATGCATGGGACTCTTTGGACGCGATGTAATCAAAACTTTTGTCTTCTGTAAAACACACACTGGAAACTTGGCGCTCATAGCTTGCTGAACGCTCCATTTGACGGGTACGAACCTGCCAATTCAGGTTGAGGGTATTGGCTGTCAACAATTGGGGCGCACCATTGATGTTGACCACCCATTTTACATTGTAAGATTGAGGTGCCAAGGCAAAAACGTGCTCTATGTTTTGGCCATTGCCTGCTGTCAATTGAAAACGAACTTGTTCAGTGCCATTGGCCAATTTCTCTACTGCACCCGCGCCAAAAAAAAGTTGGTCGGTTTGGGCCGATTGGCCAGGCGCCAAATTAATGGCATAACCCAAACTGTTTTGGTCAGCCAAAACCACAGGCTGGCCTTTGCCGTCTTTGAATTGCAAAAGGGTAACGGACTTGATTTGGGCGCCTTTGTTGCTCAGGACAACATCAACCCATTCGTTGCGCAAGTGTACCAAGGACTCTGTCCCCAAAGCAGCGGCAGTCAATTGCTTGCCTGTGCTGTCAGCACCTGTACTGTCTTGCCGGGCGGCCAAGGCCAAAGCAGCGGCTTTTTCCTTGATTTGAAGTTGTTGGGCCGCTACACGGGCCAAGGAATCTTCTTCTCGCTTTTTGGTCTCCAGCAAAGCAGACTGCTGTTGGTTGGTAAACCAGAAGTAGAGAAAGAACAAAATCCCCAATAAAACAAAGCCTATGATCGTATTCTTGTCGCCTTTCATGTGCGCTTTTTAATGAGCGGCAAAGGTAATGTTTAAACGGAAGCAGGTTCTCAGGTAATCTGGAATTTTCAACGTTATTTTGAACTCCAACCTAGCCGCCAACCTGGTTTTTCTCACTTTTTAAACAACCTGGTCATGGTGGTTCTTCCTCCCCCTTCAAGGGGTCAATTGTTTTTGTGGTGGCTGGCTGCTGCCGATGTTTCCCTGCTCCAAGACCATGTGCTGGACAGGAATCGCTTTTCCATCCAAGGCTGGTTGGTAGCGGGCACTTGGGCTTTTGCCACCTTGGCTTGGACTTTTTTCTTTACCACCGTGCTGACCTCTTTTTGGGCTGCTGCGGCGCTGGGGGCTTTGATGGGATGGATCATTCTCCACATTGACCGGTCTTTGATCAAAAGTTTGGACCAATCCCGCGCCTTTGTACCGGTGATTTTCCGAATGGGATTGGCCTTGGGCATTGGCCTTTTCATGGCCCAACCGGCTTTGCTGTTTTTGTTTGACCGAGAAGTACAAACCCAAGCCACTTTGGACAACCAAGAAAGGGTCAGGGTTTTTGGTGAGGCCGCAGCCCAAAAAAACAGTACACAAAAAATATTTCACACCCGGGAAAGCAAAGCGGCGCAAGGTCTGTTGGCCGAGAAATACCAGGCCTGGCAAGCAGCCACCAAAACTTTTTTGGCCGAGAGCGATGGTACGGGAGGAAGTGGAAAAATTGGACTGAGTAAAATTGCAGCTGTGAAAAGAGAAGCCATGGAAAAAGCGGCAGCAGATTACCAAGACCACCAGACCCGGCTCTTGCCCCTGGCACATTACCACGACAGCCTTTTGCGCCATATCGTGACCCAAGAAGCCCAAGCTACGCGCACCTTTCAAGCCAATTTACAAAATGGGTTCCTGACCCGAATAGAAGCCCTGGAACATTTGGTCCAACAAAACGGGGCCCTGGCATTTCGGTATTATTTGTTGGTCTTGCTGCTTTTGTTGATCGAGTTAATGCCCTTGTTGGGAAAACTCAGCATGGGCAAGGGTGCATATGCCCACCACCAAGCATTGCAAGAAAAAGCAGAAAAAGCCCGCGACAGCAAAGCCTATGCACCCTTGCTTTAGATCAAAGCATCTTGTCTGGCACCGGACTTGCGGGCACCTTGGGCTTCATTGTGTTTTTTGGCCGCTTCAATGAAAGAAACAAATAGCGGTGCAGGACTTTCTACCGTGCTTTTGAGTTCTGGGTGGTATTGCACGCCAATGAAAAAAGGATGATGGGGCAATTCTATGATCTCAACCAATCCCGTTTCGGGGTTTTTCCCAGATGCCAACATGCCCCCCTTCTCATATTGTTCCAAGTAGTCGTTGTTGAACTCAAAACGGTGGCGGTGGCGCTCTGTGATCTCGGTTTGTCCATAAATGCGGTGGGCCAAGCTGTCTTTTTCAATGTGGCAAGGGTAAGCACCCAAGCGCATGGTCCCCCCCATCATTTTGATTTTCTTTTGTTCTTCCATCATGTTGATGACAGGCTCGGAACATTGGGCATTCATTTCGGTAGAATGGGCGTCAGTTAATCCCAAGACATTTCGGCCAAATTCAATCACCGCCATTTGCATGCCCAAACAAATACCAAAAAAGGGCAGGTTGTTTTCCCTGGCATATTGCACGGCAATGATCTTGCCTTCAATGCCCCGCACACCAAATCCGGGTGCTACCAACAAGCCATCAAAGCCTTGTAATTTTTCAGCCACATTTTCGGGGGTGATGAATTCACTGTGCACATTCACTACTTGTACTTTTACTTCGTTGATGGCACCGGCGTGAACAAAACTTTCCAAAATAGACTTGTAAGCATCTTGCAATTCAATGTATTTGCCAATCAATCCAATGGTCACTTTGCTGCGCGGGTATTTTAGTTTGTCCAAGAAAGCCTTCCACTTGTCCAATTGGGGTTCTTGCTGGGGGGTGATGTTCATTTTGCGCAAACAAATCAGGTCCAGTTTTTCGCGCATCATCAACAAGGGTACTTCGTAGATGGTGCTGGCGTCCATGGCTTCAATGGTTTCACTCAACATTTTGACACTGTGTTGGGTGGGTTTGGTCTTGAGCTCTTTGGCGGCTTTTAAATAAGGAATCAAGGTCAGGTGAACCACCATGACGTCTTCTTCTGGTAATTCCCATTGCAATTGCCGCACGGCTTCTATAAAAGGCAAACTCTCAATGTCACCAACTGTACCACCAATCTCGGTCAAAACAATATCGTATTTCCCCCCCTGGCCCAACAACAACATGCGGCGCTTGATTTCATCCGTGATGTGGGGCACCACTTGAACGGTTTTACCCAAAAAATCACCCGCCCTTTCTTTGTTGATGACGGTTTGGTAAATGCGCCCCGTGGTCACATTGTTGGCTTGGGAAGTAAAAATGTTCAGGAACCTTTCATAGTGGCCCAGGTCCAAATCGGTCTCGGCCCCATCTTCCGTTACATAACATTCACCGTGTTCGTAGGGGTTTAGGGTACCGGGATCTACGTTGATATATGGATCAAATTTTTGGATGGTTACCCGCAAACCTCTGGCTTGCAAGAGTTTGGCCAAAGAAGCGGCAATGATGCCTTTTCCCAAACTGGATGTTACCCCTCCGGTAACAAAAATATATTTTGCCATACAATGGTTTTTGTTTGGTTCACGGACATGTCCGGCGCCGAGTAAAAAAATGACCTGGGAATGTGAACGTAACCGTTCGGAGGTCATACAAAACTAGGACAAAAAAAGCGCTTAAAAAATTCAGGCTGGGGGGATTCTGGTGGCGACTTGAAAAAGTGTTAATTTAACGTGCACATCTAAGCAGTTTAAACCATGAAAAACTTTTTCCTCTTGGCCATTTTGGCCTTTACCACAGCCGCTTTTTTCAGTTACAGAGAAAAAAGGCCTGCGCCTACCCTGTTGAGCCCGGAGTGTTATGTGGCTTGTTACAATGGTGATATCCGAGACCAATTCCGGGCCGAGGCCAATACCCCTGAATTTGCCGCCCTCCACTTGGCGCCCAAACCCTATACATTGGAAAATCCAACCGGCACAACGCTGAATTTTCCTGCTGCGGATGGGAAAACGGCCTCTGGTTATTTCATCAAGAGCAAGAAAAAAACCAACAATTGGATTTTTGTGATCCAAGAATGGTGGGGGCTAAACGACCACATCAAGCGAGAAGCTGAAACTTTGGCCGCTGAATTGGGCAATGTCAATGTCTTGGCCCTGGACATGTATGATGGCGGTGTAGCCGCTACAGCAGACAGTGCCATGAAACTCATGCGCTCCACTACAACAGAAAGATTAGAAGCCATTGTTAAAGGGGCTTTACAAGAAGCAGGACCCAAAGCCAAAATCTTCACCATTGGTTGGTGCTTTGGTGGCATGTGGAGCTTGCAATCCAGTTTATTGGCCGGTAAACAAGCGGCTGGTTGTGTCATGTATTACGGTAGACCCGAAAACAACGTGGAGAAATTAAAAGGATTGAACTGTGATGTGATTGGCTTTTTTGGCAACCTCGACCGCAGCCCCTCCCCTGCTGTGGTCAAACAGTTTGAAGCCGACATGCAAGCTGCAGGTAAAAATTTAGACGCCAACAAGTACGAGGCCGGGCACGGGTTTTCCAACCCCAGTAACCCTGCATTTAACCAGGAAGCAACAGCCGATGCCCATGCCAAAGCCATTGCTTTTTTAAAGAAAAGACTTTGAGATTGCGTCTACAAGCTTTGTTTTCATTCCTAAACAGAAAAACAATCAATTGTTTGGACCATGAAGTTTAACCTTCATCATCTGTTTCTCGTTTGCGGTAGCCTGATGGGACTGTATTTATCGGCGCAAACCACTGTGCCCACTGTGAGACCCGTTGCTGTGACCACCCCCAATGAAACAAGGGATGTGGTGGTCATCAACGGAGAAATCACCGCCTTGGCCAATGGCAACCAAGCCCTAAAAGACAATGGACCCGCTTCAAACAAATCATTTCAACAAAATGAGGCCAAAAAGCCGAACCAGGGAAACCAAGTCTCCGGTCTAACAGGTATGGGCACAGGGTTTTTCATGGAGAGGAGAACTTTGCGCCCACCCAAAGAGCATTGGACCTTGAGCGATGTCAATGGCATTCAATTGGTGGATGAAAGATTTGAAAAAAATTTCTCAGGGTTTTCCCCGGTGAACTTGGACCTAAAAAAATCAGGCGTTGGGGTCATCGCTTTGGACATAGAAGAAGGACCGATGGCTTGCTTAAAAAAATGGCTGAGTCAACAAGACATCACACGAGACAGTACGGAGGAGAGAACTTTGGTGCTGGTCTTGCGCGAATTTTGGTTCAGCCAAAACACAGCAACCCATCGGCACAGTCCCAATGGGGGTTTGGAAACAACCTTGCAATACGCCCTTGATGTTTATTCCTTTAAAAAGGAAAACTACTTTCCCCAATTTCGTCACCAAGGCCAACTGAAAAAAAATTTTGAAGCTGGTCGGGCTTATGACGAACTAACCGTAGACTTTCTATCTGGCTTACACCAGGCTTTGTCGGGTCAAGATTGGTCGGCAAAAGAATCCAATAAAACCGCCATCAATGTGCGTGAATTCAGGGACCATTACCAAGCAAAGAAAAAAGAATTTGATCATGTCTTTCATGCCCACAAAGGGCTTTATGCCAGCTATGCGGATTATTTGGCCCAACGACCATTGACCGATTCCGTTCAAGTGGTCCGCAGCTATACCCTCAACCAAAACATGCCAACCTATGCCATGAGCCTTCAAGCAGTGGAAGGAGATGAGGAGAAAAATGTTTTTGGCACTTGGGGCTATTGTGATGGAACATCTTTGTTCTATCACATGGGAAACGGTCTATTTGTGAAACTGCAACAATTGGGCAATAGCTTGGTCTTCCAAAATTTGAATTTATTCTTGCGCGACAACATCAAGGCCAAACAACTACTGGGTTTGCGTTTGGACCAATCTGATTATGCCTTGATCAAAGAATATTCGCGCATCAACCCCATGACCTATGCGTTGGACCTGACAACAGGCACATTGCATTGATCACATGTCGGTCATGATTTTTTTATAAGAAGTGACCAAGCCTTTGATCAAAGAAGAACTGAATCCCTGGTGCTCCATCTCGTTCAAACCGGCAATGGTGCAGCCCTTTGGGGTGGTTACTTTGTCTATTTCTTGTTCGGGGTGGGTTTGTTTTTGCAAGAGCAAATCGGCCGCTCCTTTAACGGTTTGGGCAGCAATCAAGGATGCTTGGGCAGCAGAAAAACCAATTTCAATCCCTCCTTGGATATTGGCCCGGATAAAACGCAAGGCAAAAGCAGTGCCACAAGCCCCTAATACCGTAGCCGCGTCCATGAGTTTTTCTTCAATCACCAAGGTCTTGCCCAAGGTATTGAACAAAGCTGTTACATAGGATTGGGCAGCAGCATCAGCACGGGAAGCGCAAATGCAAGTCATGCTTTCTTGAATGGCAATGGCCGTATTGGGCATGGCCCTGAAAACCGTCATTTCTTCTCCCACTGTTTCGCGCAAGTCATTGATCCAAACACCCGTGGCCACGCTTACCAAGACCTGCTTTCGTGGATTCAAAATGGGCGATATCTCGGTTAAAATTTCCCGGCACTGAAAAGGCTTGGTGGCCAAAATGATCCAGTCGGCCGCAGCTGCAGCAGCTTTGTTGTCGGCACTGATGTGTACGCCCCTATCGGCCCAGGCAGATAAAGCTTGGGTGTTCCGGCGGGTCATGCAAAGTTGCGCGGGCGAAATGAATCCACTGTTCAACAAACCTTCGGCAATGGCCGTGCCCAAATTTCCGCCGCCAATGATGAGGATTTTTTTTGCTTCCATGCAAGGAGTTTAAATGATTTGACCTGGCACCAAATAATGGCGCACATAATCGTCAATCCCTTCTTCTAAAGAATAAAAAGCTGCCGTGTATCCTGCCACAGTCCTGAGTTTGTGCATGTCGGCTTGGGTAAAATATTGGTAGGTATCCCTGATGTCAATCGGCATGTCAATGAACCGAATCTGGGGCAACAAATCCATGCCCTTGAAAGTGGCAACCGTCAGGTCGTGAAAACTACGGGCCACTCCTGTGCCCAAATTGTACAATCCATTCTGCTCCGCACGCCAATCGTGTTGGACCATTTTTTGGTACAAAAAGTCAATCACTTTCACCAAGTCTTTCACGTAAATAAAATCACGCAGTTGTTCCCCGTCTTTGAAGTCGGGCCGGTGGCTTTTGAACAGTTTTACTTCGCCCGTGGCTTTGATTTGTTGAAACCCATGCCAAACAACAGATGCCATGCGGCCCTTGTGGCCTTCATTGGGTCCGTATACATTAAAAAATTTCAATCCAGCCCAAGCGGGAGGGGCATCGGTTTGCTGCAAAGCCCATTTGTCAAATTCATTTTTACTGACCCCATAAGGATTCAGGGGTTTCAATTGCTGGGGCCATTCATGCCCATCGGAATAACCACATTCCCCAGCGCCGTAAGTAGCTGCACTAGAAGCGTAGACAAAAGGAATCTGTTGTGTGGCAGCATATCGCCAAAGCATTTTAGAATATTCCACATTCAAGGCTTCGTGTACGGCATAGTCAAACTCTGTGGTATCGGTTCTGGCACCCAGGTGTATGATGCCACCAATGGCTAAGTTGGTTTCGGACAACCAAGTTTCCAGTGATTGTCTCTCTACCAAGGTGGCAAATGATTTGCCTTCCCAGTTGTTGCGCTTGGCTTCTACGCCAAAATCATCTACCAGAATCAATTGGTTCATGCCCGCTGCGTTCAGGGCAGCCGCCATGCAAGATCCAATGAAGCCAGCGGCACCGGTCAACACGATGTGGGACTGTTCTGCCATCAGGCGAGTATTTTTTCAATGGCCGAATCATAGGTCAGCTGCCAATCCAGGATCTTGCCCCAATCTTCGCCATTCACTTCTACTTGTGTCTCGGTTACCTGGCCCAGCAAAAGGCAAGGCAATCCGGCAGCCACACAGGTTTCTTCTAAGGTTTTTTGTTGTTGGGGAGGGACAGAAACCACCACCCTTCCTTGGGCTTCACCCAACCAAAAAGCGTCTTTGCGCCCAGTTGTTTGGGCGTTTACAGTAAAGCCCTTTCCACTGGCAAAACCAGATTCCAGCAAAGCCACAATCAATCCACCCTCACTCAAATCATGGGCTGACACCAAGGTAGATTGGCGAATCAGTTGGGTCAAGGTTTTGTGCAAATTCAATTCTTCCTCCAGGTTAAAATAGGGCGCTGGAGAAAATTCAACGCCTTTTATTTTGTGCAAATATTCTGAACTGGCGATGTCATTGGGCAAGTGGCCCAACACATAAATCAGGTCACCTGGGGTTTTAAAATTCAAAGTCATGTGTTGGCTGGGGTTGTCCAAGACCCCCACCATGCCAATGGTAGGTGTGGGATAAACAGCCCCATCTGGGTTCTGGTTATAAAAGCTCACATTCCCACCCGTCACAGGGGTATTGAATGCCCGACAAGCGGCACCCATTCCGGTAACCGCTTTTACAAATTGGTAATATACTTCTGGGTCATAGGGGTTGCCAAAATTCAGGCAATTGGTGACACCAATGGGCTCTCCACCGCTGCACACAATGTTGCGGGCTGCTTCCGCAACGGCCATCATCCCTCCTTTTTCTGGATCGGCAAATACATAACGGCTGTTGCAATCTACTGTCATGGCCAAAGCTTTGCCTGTTCCCTTGGCCAACACAACGGCCGCATCGCTGGGCGAATTGGTCACCATGTTGGCGGCACCAACCATGCTGTCGTATTGGGTATAGACCCATCTTTTGCTGGCAATATTGGGCAGGGCAATCATTTGCTGGGCTGCCCCTTGTAAGTCTTCCAAGTCTGGAACAGTTGCCGGGTCAAAGGCTTTTATTTTTTCGAAATAAGCTGGTTCACGGTAGTCGCGGGTGTATTGGGGGGCACCACCACCCAAGACCAATTCATGGGCGGGCAAACTGGCTTCCAAGACCCCATTCAAATGAAATTGTAAAAGGCCATCGGCTGTTACGTGTCCAATTTCACTGGCACTCAAATCCCATTTTTCAAACACAGCAATCACTTCTGCTTCTCGGCCTTTTTCGACCACCATCAACATGCGCTCCTGGCTTTCGGACAAAAGCAGTTCCCAGGCTTTCATGTTTTCTTGTCGGGTAGGTACTTTTTCCAAATCAATGTGCATGCCCACACCCCCTTTGGCACTCATCTCAGCTGTGCTGCAGATGATGCCCGCGGCCCCCATGTCTTGCATACCCACCACAGCACCGGTGTGCAGCACTTCCAAACAAGCTTCCAATAATTTCTTTTCTTGAAAAGGATCACCCACTTGAACAGCAGGCAATTCTTGTACACTTTCGTGGGTAATGTCGGCCGAAGCAAAACTGGCACCACCAATGCCATCTTTTCCAGTAGCACTTCCTACATAAATGACGGGATTACCCAAGCCAGCTGCAGTGGCAGAGACCATGTCAGCGGCTTTCATGATGCCCACGCTCATGGCATTCACCAAAGGATTGGTGTGGTAACGGTCTTCAAAATAGACTTCACCACCAACCGTAGGCACCCCAAAACAGTTGCCATAATGGCCTATGCCTTTGACCACACCTGCCAACAAATGTTGGGTTTTGGCGTCTTCTAATTTTCCAAAGCGCAAGCTGTTCATGGAAGCTATGGGACGAGCACCCATGGTAAAAATATCCCGCTGAATGCCCCCCACTCCTGTTGCCGCTCCTTGAAAAGGTTCAATAGCGCTGGGGTGGTTGTGGCTCTCAATTTTAAATACCACCCCAAAACCATTGCCCATGTCCATTAAGCCTGCATTTTCTTCGCCTGCTGCCACCAACATGCGGCCCCCATCGCGGGGTAGGGTTTTGAGCCACTTGATGGAATTCTTGTAGCTACAATGTTCACTCCACATGCCACTGAAGGCACAGAGCTCTGTAAAATTGGGCGTCCTGCCTAATTTTTGGCAAATCAGGTCAAATTCTTCGTCTGTCAACCGCAGTTGACGGGCTGTTTCTTGGGTGATTTTCATCTTGGCGCGAAGGTACAAAACAGGGCCAAGACTCAACCGAATTACTGGAATTTAACCTAAGAAAGGCGCTTGACACGGCCACTGCCCGAAATGCGCTTGACCACATCAGTGGCTGTTCCTTGGTAGGTCACGTCACCGCTGCCGCTGATGTTGACATCCAATTCTTGGTTGGCCCATACTTTGGCATTGCCACTGCCATTGATGTTGATTTTGGTGCGACGGGTTTCCAAAGCCAAGCAATCGATGTCCCCACTGCCGCTGATGCCCAAACCCGCTTCTTCGGCCTTGCCTTTTAACTGGATGCTACCACTGCCGCTGATTTCAGCTTTGACACTTTGCATGCGGTCAAAAGACAAGCGAATATTTCCACTCCCAGACAAGCGACAAAGGGTATTGCCTTCGTTGCCAAAATCACCGTTTCCTTCTATGTTGCCACTGCCGGATAAATAAATGCCCTCAATACGAGAAATGGGCACATAAACCGTTACTTTTTTCAT
>RDYY01000103.1 GCA_004293505.1 Sphingobacteriia bacterium
ACCACCACAACGCCCTACGCATCATTCTTGTACAACACTGTTGGCAATTTTCGGGTGCGCTTGATTTCTGAAGACCTGAACAGTTGCAACCTGCGGGATACTTCTTACAAATTCATTTCAGTGCGCAACAACGCCGTGACCAATTTAGACTTCAATTTTGCTGCTGTTGGCAATTGTGCCGATCGCATTTTTCAATTCACCAATCTTTCTGTACCACCACCAGGCGGCAGTTTTGGCCCTGCTTCATTTATTTGGGATTTTGGAGATGGCAGCAAACCAGATACGGTCGGTTTTGCTCCCTTCAACCATACCTTTCCTGCCGAAGGAACCTATAGGGTCAGGATGACATTGGTAGACCCCCAGTTTTGCAACGAAAACGATTTTGTAGAAAAAAACATTCGCATTGCTTTGGCCTTGCAACCTGCATTCTTGAGTGATACGGCTTGTTTGGGTTCTCCCACCCAATTTACTTATACCGGTAAAGGTGGGGCAACATACAGTTGGGATTTTGGGGATGGCTCGCCCCTCAGCACAGCTGAGAATCCAGAGCACACGTATACAACCGCAGGAAATTTTACGGTTACCCTGACCGTAACCGATCCCAATGTGTGTGACCCCATCAAAACAAGAACCATTGCTGGATTGGTTTTGGTCAGCCCCATTCCTATATCGGCCCTGGACTATACCCCCAAGAACTCGGCCCCCAATTCCTTGTATACCTTCACCAATTTGTCCACAGGGGCCACCAACTACCAATGGGATTTTGGGGATGGTTCGCGATTGAACACCCTCCGACGTGATACATTGGTACAACATACTTATCCCGCAACAGGCACTTACGAAGCTTGTTTGTTTGCCATCAATGGGGCAGGTTGTATTGCCAAAACTTGCGTCAACATTGATGCGGTGGTCAACCCTTTGTTTGATGTGCCCAACGCGTTCACACCCAATGGCGATGGGGTCAACGACAAAATTTTCGTCAGGGGCTTTGGCATCGCCAAAATGTCCTGGAAAATTTACAATCGTTGGGGTCAATTGGTGTTTTTCAGTACCGATCCTGCCCAGGGTTGGGATGGTCGCTTCCAAGGAAAAATCCAACCCCAAGAAGTATACCACTATACCGTTGAAATTGAATTCTCTGACAAGGTCAAACAAGTTCGCAAGGGCGACATAACTTTGTTGCGATGAGGAAACCAGGAACATACAATCAAGGGCGCACCTTCATTTCCTTTGGGGTCCAAAGGGCTGGGTTGTTCTTGGTGTTTTGTTGGATGGCAAGTGTTCGCTTGTCTGCCCAAGACCTTAGTTTTTCACAATATTTTCATGCGCCTTTGTTGGTCAATCCCGCCAACACTGGATTCATTCCTGATCACGATTACAGAATAGGTGGCAATTACCGCAACCAATGGGCTTCAGTGGGCACCCCTTATCGCACCATGGGGGCTTGGGCCGATACCAAATTATTTGGGGACCGATTTGAAACAGGATGGATGGGCATTGGAGGATCTTTGTTGCGAGATGAAGCCGGCAGCGGTACCCTAGTGGGCAACACGGCCATGCTTTCTTTGGCTTACCACCAAATGGTGGGCTATAAAAGCTTGGTCAGTGCGGGCTTTGGAGCAGGGTTTACCAACAAAAGAATCGACATCAGCCGATTGAATTTTGACAACCAATGGAACGGTAAATTTTTTGATGTAGGCATACCCAACAACGAGCCCTTTAATTTTAGCAGTGTATATTATTTTGATTTGCAAGCGGGTTTAAATTATGCTTGGTTTGCTTCGGACAGGGCTTATTTCAACATGGGCATTAGTGTGCAACACTTGAACCGACCCCGAGAAAGTTTTTTTGCCAACAATGCTTCAGACTACCGCATTGATCCTCGGTTTAACCTTTTTCTAAATGCTTCATTCAAACTCCAAGACCTCTGGATCATCAATCCCAATGTTTACATCAGTAAAAAAGGAACGGCTACAGAAACCGTATTGGGCATGGTTGGCCAACGTGACCTAACAGGAGATGGGTCCAATCAACTCATTGCGGGTTTGTATTTGCGCAATGGGGATGCCGTGATTCCTGTATTGGGCTACGAAATCAATACCATTCGTTTTACCATCAACTACGATGCCACCATTTCTTCTTTGCGCAACCTGAATGGTACCCGCGGCGCGTATGAAATATCAGTGATCAAACAAGGTGTTTTTCCCACTGCCAGTGGCCGCTCGATCAAATGCCCTACCGTTCGCTTTTAAGGGCAAAAACCTATCTTGCAGGGCAAGACATTGCCCATGAAACACCTTCCCCTGGACCCATCGCTTTTTACCGACAACAGACATCGCTTCGTGCGCCAAATGGTGCCCAACAGTTTGGCCATATTTGTGAGCAATGATGAATGGCCCGCCAATGGGGATGCTTTGCACCCCTTTAAGCAAAACAGTGATTTGTATTGGTTGTCGGGCATAGAACAGGAAGACAGCCTGGTGGTTTTGTTCCCCGATTGTCCTGATCCCAAGTACCGCGAAGTATTGGTCTTGGTGCGTCCCCATCCCCTGAAAGAAAAATGGGATGGCAAAAGACTCAGGGCAGCAGAAGCCACAGCCATATCAGGTATTTCAACCATAGTTTGGTTGGACAGCTTGGATGCACATTTACAAGCATGGATGCATTTGGCAGATGCTGTTTATTTGGACAGCAACGAGAACGACCGCAAAGCTTCGGCCGTACGTACGCGCGAGTACCGCTTCATTGATGAAATGAAAGCGGCTTATCCTTTGCACCAATTTTTGCGCGCGGCCAAAATTTTGAAAGAGTTGCGCAGCATCAAATCGGCCAAAGAAATCAAAGTGGTGCAGCAAGCCATTGACATCACTGACCATACTTTTCGACACCTGTTGGGTTTTATTCGACCCGGCGTGACCGAATACGAAATTGAAGCAGAGATCTGGCACAAATTTCTTCAACAGCGTTCATCGGGACCTGCTTATGGTAGCATCTTGGCCAGCGGTGACAATGCCCGTACCCTGCACTATGTGGCCAACAATGCAGTCTGTGAAGCCGGTGATTTGATCTTGATGGATTTTGGTGCAGCTTATGGGGGATACAATGCGGACCTCACCAGAACTGTTCCTGTCAATGGCAAATTCACCCAGCGCCAAAAGCAAGTTTACAATGCCTGTTTGCACTTGCACGATTTTGCCAAGTCTTTGCTCAAACCAGGTATCAGCATAGTGGACTATACCGAAAAAGTGGGTGAGGAAGCCAGCCAACAATTCATCAAAATTGGTCTCTTGCGCAAATCAGATGTCAAAAACGAAGACCCAGAAAACCGGGCTTATCGCCAGTTCCTTTACCATGGTATTTCTCACCATTTGGGATTGGACGTGCATGATTTGGGTAGCCGCACGGCACCCATCAAAGCAGGCATGTTGTTTACCGTAGAACCTGGGATTTACATTGAAGAAGAAAAAATGGGTATCCGCATCGAAAACAATGTGTGGATCACCAAAAACGGCAACCAAGATCTAATGAAGAACATTCCTATCACAGTGGCTGACATTGAAAACCTCATGAAGCAAAAATGACCAAGCACATTCCCAATTTGTTTACCCTGTTGAATCTTTTTTTGGGTTGTTTGGCCTTGGTATGGGTCTTGCAACCTGGGCTCACTTATGCCAATGATGAGACAGGCATGGCCTTGGTGGTATTGCCCGAAAAAACCATGGCAGCTGCCTGGTTGGTTTTTGGGGCTGCAGTGGTTGATTTTTTGGACGGCTTTTTGGCCAGGCTTTTAAAACAAGACTCGGCCATGGGCAAGGAATTGGATTCTCTTTCTGACGTGGTCAGTTTTGGGGTGGTGCCCGGCATGGTGGTTTGGCAATTTTTGCGCTTGGCTTGGGCCGACAGTGAGCATGGTTTGGACCTTTCCATGGGATGGCTCTTGCCTGCCTTGCTCTTGCCCTTGGCCGGTGCCTGGCGCTTGGCCCGCTTCAATACCGACCCCATTCAACGCAAAGGATTCAGTGGACTGCCCATTCCGGCTGCTGGCTGTGTGGTGGTATCCCTGCCCTTGGTGTACGGGACAACGGATTGGCCATTTGTGATTCAACTCATGGGCAGTCCTTGGTTTTGGTATGGGTTGGTGTTGTTGGTGTCGGCTTTGATGGTGAGCACTTTGCCCATGTTGGGACTGAAGTTAGAAAAATGGGCTTGGAAGCCCCTTTTGCCCTTTGTTGTTTTAATGGCGATTTCTGTGGGGACTGCTTTGTTTTTTGGGTGGTTGGCCATTCCGGTAGGGTTTTTTGCTTACGTCCTTTTATCTTTGGCCTTCAAAACACCAGCATGAGATACCAGGTAGAAATAAAAGTAATGCCCTTGAAAGACCTCTTGGATCCCCAAGGCAAAGCCGTTTTGGGTGGATTGAATAACCTGGGCTTGAACGCTGTGGCAGATGTTCGCGTGGGCAAGCAAATCTTTTTACAAGTGGATGCCAATTCTCCAGAAGAAGCCACGGCTGTAGCCACGGCTGCCAGCCAAAAATTATTGGCCAACCCTGTCATGGAGTATTTTGAGGTATCCGTACACGCTTAACCGTGCTTTACCTTGTTCCCACGCCCCTTGGTAATTTAAAAGACATGACTTTGCGTGCCATTGAGGTATTGCAATTGGTGGACTTGATCTTGTGTGAAGACACGCGGACCTCTGGAAAATTGTTGCAACATTTTGGCATCCAAAAACCACTGACTGCTTTTCACCAACACAACGAACACCGGGTGCTAGCCCATTTGGTGGATCAATTGCAAGCGGGTAAATCCATGGCTTTGGTTACCGATGCCGGTACACCGGGTATTTCCGATCCAGGTTTTTTATTGGTGCGGGCTTGTTTGCAAGCCGGGGTGACCGTTTCCACTTTACCCGGTCCCACCGCCTTTGTGCCCGCTTTGGTCAACAGCGGTTTACCTGCGCACCGTTTTGTTTTTGAGGGATTCCTGCCACTGAAAAAAGGCAGACAAACCCTGCTAAAAAAATTGGCCCAAGAAGATCGCACCATGATTTTTTATGAAAGCCCCATGCGTTTGGTGAAAACCTTGGAAGAGATGGCCCAATATTTTGGAGCAGAAAGGGGAGGGGCAGTCAGCCGGGAATTGTCCAAAATGTTTGAAGAAAACGTGCAGGGCAGTTTGGTTTTTTTGGCCGAACATTTCAAGGCCAAGCCGGTAAAAGGTGAAATTGTTTTGGTGGTAGCCGGCAAAGCAGATTGAACCAAATTTTCTGTGCCTTTACCCAATCACTTGGAATATATTTGAACCTGAAACCTGCTTCCCATGAGAAAATACACGAAGGGCTATTTTGCCTGTTCTCTTATTCTTTGTTTAATTGCTTTTTTGGGTTTGGCTACCCCAGGACAAGCCCAGCCTGATCGTTGGCAGCAAAAAATCAAGTACAATATTCAAGTACAATTGGATGTCAATACACATCGCTTAAAAGGGACGGAGAAAATTGATTATTTCAACCAGTCACCCGATACCTTACACCGTGTTTTTTTTCACTTGTATTGGAATGCTTTTCAGCCGGGCAGCAGCATGGATGTGCGCAGCCGGGAATTGGGCAAGACCCGTTTGGCTGACCCCAATCCCCGCCGACAAAGCGATGGATTGGACTGGGATCCCCGCGTCAAAGACCGCATCAGCAAATTATCTCCAACAGAAATAGGCATTCAGCAAGTGAATGCCATTCGCATCGGCGGACAAGTTCAAAAATTAGTCCCCCATGAAACCATTTTGGAAGTGGTACTGACCAAACCCATTTTGCCCCGCAGCAAAGTAACCATGGACCTGGATTTTGAAGCCCAAGTGCCTTTGCAAGTGCGCCGCAGTGGGCGCGACAATGCTGAAGGCATTCGATTCAGCATGAGCCAATGGTACCCTAAAATGGT
>RDYY01000363.1 GCA_004293505.1 Sphingobacteriia bacterium
GTCAGGGGCCGCAAAGAAGCCACAGGTTTGGGCGTTTTCTTTGGTATTCGGGAAGTATGTAACATGCCCGATGTGATGCAGAAATTGGGCCTTGGCTTGGGAGTAGAGGGTAAAACGGTAGTGGTACAAGGTTTGGGAAATGTGGGTTACCACAGTGCCAAATTTTTCCGGGAACATGGTTCCAAAGTTGTGGGCATTGCTGAATATGAAGGCGCCATCTATAACGCCGATGGTTTGAACGAAGAAGAAGTATTTCAGCACCGGAAAAAAACAGGTTCTATCTTGAATTTCCCAGGTGCCACCAATTTGGCTAATTCTGGTGAAGCGTTGGAATTGGATTGCGATATTTTGATCCCCGCAGCTTTGGAAAACGTCATCAATGGCAACAATGCCCCCAGGGTGAAAGCCAAAATCATTGGCGAAGCGGCCAATGGTCCTTTGACACCTGAAGCAGATGAGGTCTTTGCAGCAAAAGGAACATTGGTTGTACCTGATATGTACTTGAATGCAGGAGGTGTGACCGTATCCTATTTTGAGTGGTTGAAAAACCTGAGCCATGTTCGTTATGGTCGCATGGAAAAGCGCTTTACCGAAAACATGAACACCCATATCTTGGGACAAATGGAAAGCTTGACCGGTAAATCTGTTTCCGATGAAGAGCGCAAGTTTATCTTGCACGGGCCAGAAGAAGTAGACTTGGTGCACAGTGGTTTAGAAGAAACCATGATCACTGCCACCCGCGAAATCATGGACATTTGGAAGAAAAACCCTTCTATTCCTGATATGCGCACGGCCGCTTATGTATGTGCCATCAACAAAGTAGGCACATCCTATACTGAATTGGGCATTTTCCCTTAATCAAGAGTATGCATTGTTGCCCGGCCATTAGGCCGGGCTTTTTTTTAGGCATATACTGGCATCTCTTCTTGTGCTTGCCACTGTCCGTCTAATGTAGAAAAGCAAAAGGTTTGGGTGCCATTGCTGATCACCAAATACTTGGCTTGCCGCACGGTATGGTAAGCCAAAATTTGTTGAAGGGTGTCTTGGTCAAGTCCAATATTTTGGGCCTTGCATTCTACCAACATCCATACTGCGTCTTCTTTGTATACGAGGATATCGGCTCTTTTGGTAAGGGGCCCAATTTTAAGCGACTTTTCAATGGCCACCAGTGCAGGAGGAACCTGGCAACGATGCACCAAGAAGTGTAACATGTTTTGTCTCACCCATTCTTCTGGGGTAAATGCCACCCATTTTTTTCTGAATGGGTCCCAAATTTCCTTTGCTGTTTCCTTTTGCCGAAAGCGGGGCTCGTAATTGGGAAAACTCAGTTGCATGGAATCATTTAGAAGAACAAAATAGGATATTCTTATCTTTAGCGATGAACCAATTGATTTTAGCATGAAAACAAAATCAGAAATCGTCAACAA
>RDYY01000104.1 GCA_004293505.1 Sphingobacteriia bacterium
CCAGACCGATGCCGTGCCTTCTTTGGCCTCTCACATCAAACACGGTTTGGGCATTGTGAATCCCAATTGTGTGGCTTATGATGTTTTGTTTGGGTGCCCTGGTTGGATCCTGGGTGTGACCCAAGCCGATGCCTTCATCAAAGCCGGCCTCTCCAAAAAAATCTTGGTCATTGGCACAGAAACCTTGAGCCGGGTAATTGACCACTACGACAGGGACAGCATGATTTTCAGTGATGGGGCAGGCGCTACCGTAGTAGAAGCTAGAACTGGAGACGAGAACACAGAAGGCATCATCGCCTCCAGCATGCAAAGCCATTGTGGGGACGAATTAAAATACATTACCATGGGCAAGTCTTATTTGCCCGACGCCGACCCTTCGGTTCGCTACATCAAAATGAAGGGGCGAAAAGTATACGAGTACGCCATCAAAAACGTCCCCTTGGCCATGAAAGCCTGTTTGGATGGATGTGGCATCCACGTGACGGCTGTCAAGAAATTTTTCTTGCACCAAGCCAATGAAAAAATGGACGAGGGCTTTATTCGCAACCTGTTCAAGTTGTATGGCATCAAAGAAGTTCCTCCCCATGTAATGCCCATGAGCATCCACAAACTGGGCAACAGTTCAGTAGCCACCATTCCTACGCTCTTGGACTTGGTCAAAAGAGGGGTCTTGGACAACCACGACCTACAAAAAGGAGACATCATTCTGTTTGCTTCTGTGGGTGCTGGCATGAACATCAATGCCATTTGTTACCGCATTTGACCGCTTAAGCAGCAAGACCTTCAACAGCTTGGTTTTTGAATAAAAAAACGCCGAACATTGCTGTTCGACGCTGGTATAAACTATCCCCCGATAGTTATATCTTAGTGTTGGATTTTAAAATTCGTTTGCTAAAACTGTTCGTAAAATTACTGCTTGCCCCTTGTCCATCAACTGCGTGTTTCCGCAGTTGACAGGACTGAATCTCCTTCCTATGACATCCCCCGAAAAGCCTTATTTCACCCCCCAGGTGGTCAGCAACCTACCCGTTGACAAAAACCACCCCTTGTATGCCCGGTTTGCGGCAGAAATTCAACGCTTCCCCCAGGAATCGGTCTACATCTATTCCTTTGACGAGAACAAGCTGCTCTATGCCGCTGGTTGGCAAGAAACCCTGGGCTATGCAGACGATGAAATTGACCTGGTCACCATCGTGAAACAAACAGATCCCTATTATGCCCCCTTTGCTTATGATTTGAATGACTGTGCCGTTCAATTTATTTTGAGCAGAAAAGAGCGGTTGTTGGAGTACGCCGTGTCGATGGAGGTAAAAAAAATCCACCGCAACGGGCATTTGGTGCCCATGCGGGTAAAATTGGCCATCTACAGCGTACACGAAGATGGTCGCTTGCAATCGGCCATTGGGCGGTTTCAAATTGACCACAGCATCCGCTTTGGCAAAGTATTGCGCTATGCTGCTTTTGGTCCCAACAAAGACGATTTTGAAGAAGCTTTGAACCAGTCTTTGTTCAAACACATAACCCTCTCTGACAAAGAAAAAGAAGCCATGGTTTTGGTGGCCCAGGGCATGGCATTCAAAGAAATTGCCGACCAATTGAACATCACCGTTTCGGCAGTTGAAAAAAGAATTCTCCCCTTGTACAAGCGGTTTGATGTCAAGAGCCTGCCCCACTTGATCAGTTTCGCTTACGAAAACTTCATCTTGCCTTAACCCAGGGTAGCCATGCAATTCTCCCCCCTAGGCCAATCCCATGGGAAGAACCTGGATGTTTTGGGGCAAAACCCCCAAGGACAAGAGCCAAGCCTCCCATTCGTTGTGCCATTGGTCTTTGTGCGTAGAACCCAAGACCCAAATGATGTTTCCTTTTAACAAGGCGGGTAGGTTTTCTGGCAAAGCGTTCAGGTGGGCACCAAAAATGGCAGGCGTCAGGGTCTCTTCTACAACCGGATCGCCAGGGTGGATGTCGTCAATCACCAAACAATCGGCCGTTCGCCAAGTGCACAAAGCAAAAGGATCTTCGGCCAAGATGGTTTCGTCTTTTTCATGAAAAGCCGCCAGTAATTTTGTTCCCGTGGTATACAAACAAGCTTGGCGCTTGATGGACTGTTCGTTGGCCAAAGCCACAGCCAAAGAAGTCTTACCCGTGTCTTGCATGCCAAACACCAATAAATGTTTGCCCGTTTTATCACCCTGGTAATAGTTTTCTACCAAGGCCTGGGTGTGGGCTTGAATGGGGTGGTTCCATTGGCTCAAGCGCAATTGGTAAGGATACTGGGCCGTTTGCTGGCAAATCTTGGTAATGTACCAAGAACGGCTGCGGTACAACAAATAAACCAAGAGCAGCACCGGCACCATCCACAGCCCAGCCAAGGTGGGTGTACTGCCTGCGGCAAAGCTGAGTCCACCAAAAGTGAAATAACCCATGTCAATGGCCGTGTCTTCAATGATGTTTTTGTTGTCGGGTGCAAAAACATATTTGCCATCTTTCCCTTTGCCTTCTTTCAGTTGCTGTGAAATATTGTACAACTCAAAAACAATCCAAACCAAAGCCATGCCACCACCTGCCCACAAGCCAGGGAAGGACAAAGCAGGCCAAAAACGGGTCAGCAAAAGGTAGATGCCTGCAGCAGGACCAAAAGCCAAAGCAAAATGCCCTGTTTGGTTGGCCAAATAAGCATAACTGAGGGTAACGCCGCGGTAAGCGTCTTTGCCAATTAAATCGTATTTCAGTTGCAGGCGAATGCGCTGGCTGTCAATGGCAGGTCTTGGTTGCATGTCCCAAGATATAAAAAAGCGCAATTGAACCTTTGCGTTGCGCCAGTTGAGCCCTTGCAATGACCAGCTGTTGGGGTTGACCCATCAATAGCCCCTCACATTCTTTCCTTCAATGTAATTCAGGAAAGCTTTGTTCACGACGCGGTTGCCCCCTGGGGTTGGATAATTGCCCGTAAAATACCAATCACCGGTATTGGTGGGACAAGCGTCGTGCAGGTCTTCGATGGTTTGGTAGATGACTTCAACGGGTACCGTCACCCCACTGGGGGTAATCAATTGTGCAATTTTATCCGAGATCTCTTGGGGGGCAAAGGGCTTGTAAATTTGCTTGACGACGTTTTCGGTGTGGAGGGCATTTTGTTCTTTCAAGACCTTGATGCGTTCGTGTACTTGTGTGATAACCTGTGACATGCCCCGTTCTTGCAACAAAGCCATGGCCGCTTGAAAGGCAATGAAATCGCCCATCTTGCTCATGTCAATACCATAGCAATCGGGAAAACGAATTTGCGGAGCAGACGATACTACAATAATTTTTTTGGGCTGGAGCCGAGACAGCATGCGGATGATGCTTTCTTTTAAAGTGGTACCCCGCACAATGCTGTCGTCAATGACCACCAAACTGTCTTCGCCACGGCGCACCGTACCATAAGTAATGTCGTACACGTGCTGCACCATCTCGTTGCGGTTGGCGTCTTCTGTAATGAAGGTGCGCAACTTCACATCTTTGATGGCAATTTTTTCTTGGCGAATTTTGCGGTTCACCATTTCTTCCAATTTCTCGGGCGTAAAATCCTTGCCCCAACTCAAGATCCTTTCTACTTTGATTTTGTTCAGGTATTCTTCCATGCCCTTGACCAATCCATAGAAAGCCACTTCAGCCGTATTGGGAATATAAGAGAAGATGGTGTTTTTTAAATCGTATTGAATGGATTCCAAAACAGTGCGGCTGAGGTGGTGCCCCAAAGCAATCCGTTCCCGGTAAATTTTTTCATCGCTGCCACGGGAAAAATAGATGCGTTCAAAACTACAAGCCCTTCTTTCCTTGGGGGCCAAGACCTGTTCTATTCGCACAGCGCCCTTGTCGTCTACCAACAAGGCAGATCCTGGCATCAATTCCAACACTTCATTTTCACCCACATTAAAGGTGGTGCGGATGGCTGCCCTTTCGCTGGCCGCCACAATCACTTCGTCGTTGATGTAATAGTAAGCCGGTCTGATGCCGTGCGCATCGCGCATCACAAAACTGTGGCCATTGCCAATCAATCCCCCAATGGTATACCCCCCATCAAAGAGGGGCGTGGCTTTTTGCAACACTTGGAGCAAGTCGGCATGGTTCAGGTCTTTTTCTTCTTCGCCCACCAAAAAATGGTGCAAGACCTCCATCATGGCTGCCAAGTCACTTTGCTTTTGAAAATCGCCCGGTTGCAGGCCAATGAGGTCAAACAATTCATCGGTATTGACCAGGTTAAAATTTCCGGCCAGGGCCAGGTTTTTTCCCGGCACCAAATCGCGCTTGATAAAGGGATGACAAAATTCAACATTGTTTTTGCCCTGGGTACCGTAGCGCAAATGACCCAAGAGCAATTCACCCATGAAAGGCAAGTGGCCCTTCATCAGACCAGGATGTTGTTTGATGTCGGGTTGGTATTTTTCCAATTCCTGCACTTGCTGGCCCACTTGAAAAAATATGTCTGCAATGGGTTGGGGGGCACTGGAACGCATGCGGTGCAAAAATGGCGCACCGGGTTCTGTGTTCAATTTCACAGCCGCCAATCCCGCCCCATCTTGGCCCCGGTTGTGCTGCTTTTCCATGAGCAGGTAAAGCTTGTTCAGCCCATAAGTTACCGTGCCATATTGTTGTAAATAATAAGAAAAGGGCTTCCGTAAACGAATATAGGCCAGGCCACATTCGTGTTTGATGGGATCGCTCATGGTAGGGTTTAAATGAAAGTGGCGAAGTTAAACCTCCGCCACCTTTTTGCCTATTAATTATACAAATTCGCTTCCTGTTCTACCGGGGCTAGGGCCTGGCCCAGCCACAAAAATTCGCGGAGAAAAACATCAACCGATTTTTGGAATGGCTCATCCAATAAATTCCCTCTTTCATCAAATTTTCGGTCCACAAAGGGGGTCACCAGCATGTTGGGAGAAGCAATGCCAAAAAGACCGGGCACCAAGAGCAGCAATTGCTGGGTGGCGCGCATGCCCCCAAATCCACCTGTAGAAGCCGTGACCAAGCCAAAAGCCTTGCGGGCTTGTTTGGGGAAATGGTCAAAGAGATTGCCCAGGGCGGCAGAGTAACTGCCATTGTATTCGGGGGTAACCAAAATAAATGCCTGGGCTTCCAAGACCATGCTTACCAAGGGCTTGAGCCTTTCTGGGGCTGCTTCCACTGTAGAAAACACTTCGTTGAGCAGGGGCAATTTCCATTCCCGGACGTCCAAAATTTGGACTTGGTGGGTGGTATCCGCCAAGAGGCGTTGTTGCAAATGCAGGGCCAACCGGTGGGTCAGGCTATTGGCGCGGGGACTGGCTGATACGATAACGATGTTCATGTTGTTATAACGCTTGGGTGGGCAATGGGTTCACAGATTAGGCTTGTTTCACCATTTGAACCGATAAATGCAGTTTCACGGCTTCGCTGACCACCACGCCACCGGCTTCGGTAACAGCGCTCCAGGTAAGGCCAAAATCGGAACGGTTGATGGATCCACTGATCTCAAAACCCACTTTGAATTGGCCATAGGGGTCGGTCATGGTGCCACCCAATTCCGCGTCCAATACAATGGCTTTGGTGATGCCTTTCAGGGTCAGGTCACCCGCCAATTGGTAACGGTCGCCACCCAAGGGCTTGAAACCTGTAGACACAAATTGCATTTGGGGAAACTGGGCCGCGTCAAAGAAATCGGCACTTTTCAGGTGACCATCGCGTTGTTCGTTGTTGGTGTTGATGCTGTCGATCTCGGCTTGAAAGCTGATTTGGGCATCGCTGTAATCTGCTGCTTCGGCGCGCATGCTGGCGTCAAAACGGGTAAAGGTTCCGGTAACATTGGTGATCATCAAGTGCTTCACTTTGAAGCTGATTTCACTGTGCATGCCGTCGATTTTGTACTGTGCCATGG
>RDYY01000364.1 GCA_004293505.1 Sphingobacteriia bacterium
AGGCCCACTACCCATCGGGTATAGAAAAAGAGATTCTTTTTCATGCTTTGTGTTTTCCTTCAGCAATTAAGATCAGCGCAAAAGCGGCATAATTGGCAATATCGGTATAATTGGCTTCAATTCCTTCGCTCACCAAGGTCTGGCCATCGTTGCCCAAAATTTGCTTGATGCGCAACAATTTTACCAAGATCAGGTCGGCAAAACTCTCTTGGCTCATGTCGCGCCAGGCTTCGCCATAGTCGTGGTTTTTTTCTTCCATGGTTTGTTGGGCCAATTGCTTGGCCGCATCAAAAGCTGCCAATGCTGCGGGCAAATCCAACTCTTCAATGGCGGGCTGTTTTTTTTCCCATTGGATCAAGCCAATCAAGGCATAATTGAAGATGCCTACAAATTCAGAACGAATGTCATCGGCCACTTTTTGCTCCGCAATGGATTGTAAGTTGCGGATGCGCAGGGCTTTGATGAACAATTGGTCTACCACCGAAATGGTGCGCAATACCCGCCAAGAACTGCCATAATCACGGGTCTTTTTTTCGAAAAGGTTTCGGCATTCTTGGGCCACGGCTTGGTACTGCTGAAGGGTAGACATATTCTCTATCTTTGAGGGCCTTGCAAGATAATCCAAACATGACAGCATCCGTTCAGGTCTCACGAGGAACTTTGTTCCAACAGCAGACACCCTTGGTCATGGGCATTGTGAATGCCACGCCCGACTCTTTTTACGCCGACAGCCGCGTTGGCTTCTTGGCCGATTTGCTGACCAAGGTGGCGCAAATGGTGGCAGAAGGAATGGATATCTTGGACTTGGGCGCACAAAGCACCCGTCCTGGGGCAGACTATTTAGACGCCGATGCCGAATGGGAACGCCTCTCTCCTGCTTTACACGCCATCCGAGAAGCTTTTCCCTCTCTTCCCTTATCCATCGATACCTTCCACGCGCCCGTGGCCCAAAAAGCTGCAGCAGCTGGGGCCAATTTGATCAATGACATTGGTGCGGGATTATTGGATCCCAACATGATGGCCACTGTGGCTGCCACTGGTTTAACGTATTGTTGTATGCACCAAAGCGGTGATTGGAAAACCCTGCACGATAAAAAACCTTATCCCCATTTGGTGGCGACTTTGCTGGATTTTTTTACAGAAAGAATCGCTGCAGCAAAATCAGCTGGCATCAAAGAAGTGTGGATTGATCCGGGGTTTGGATTTGGAAAAATCACTGCGGATAATTTTTTGTTGCTGAAAGAATTGTTGGCCTTACAAGTTTTGGGATGCCCTGTCTTGTTGGGGGTTTCGCGCAAAAGCAGCATTTACCAAACCTTGGGGGTGGGTCCATCAGAAGCCCTGAATGGCACCACCCCTGAATGGCACCACAGTCTTACACAGTTTTGCCTTGGAAAGAGGGGTGTCGGTCTTGCGGGTGCACGATGTGAAGCCCGCCAAAGAAGCCATTCGTTTGTGGTTGGCTTTACAAGGAAAATAAAAAAGCCGGCACAGGGCCGGCTTAGAAAGCTATTTTTTGATTGGCTTATTGTTGTCCTTGGGGAGGAAATTGGGCTCCTTGGGGACCTGCAGGAACTGGAGCGGGAGCAGGCTTGCTCACGTCCAATACTTCAATGTCGAAGCACAAAGTCTTGTAGGCAGGCACAACGGGTGCACGGCCATTGGGGCCATAACCCAACATAGCGGGGACAAACAATTTACCCTTGCCACCTTTGGCAAACTCACGAAGGGTTTCGTCCATTCCTTTGATGACTGATTCTGTACCAATAACAAAACGCAAAGGTTCTTTATTGGGAGAATCCTTGTCCATGTTGCCATCGAATCTTTTGCCGTCAGTAAATGTTCCGCGGTAAAGAACAGAAATCTGCATACCAGAATCTGCTTTGGGACCCACACCTGGTTCGGTAATTTCAACATAAGCACCAGAAGCTGTCTTTTTGGCTTTGGCACCTTTGGATTTGATGAAATCTTGTACTTCTTTGTCCTCGCGGTCAACTTCCAATTTCATTTCTTTTTGGTAGTCGGCCATCATCTCGTCTTGGTTGGTAAAGGTTTTCAAAATCTCGGCCTTGCCATTGATGTTGTCTTTTTGCTTGAAGATGTTGTTGTATTCCAACATGCCCATGTTCTTCAAAGAATCCACACTCATCACAAATTCTGCCTTGTCACCAGGAGCCAATTTGGTCAGGATCTCAACAAAATTGTGCTTAGAACGGGCCGCACTAACGGAGTCAACTTGAAAATAAACGGGGATGTGTCCAAAGGAAGTGCTGAGGCTGGAATCTTTTCCGGCCAAAGTATAAGACACGTGCATTTTTACAAACTGACCTTGCTTCAGCAAGTCTTTGCTGCTGCCGCGGTCAATTTTATATTTCAAACCAGTAGGGGTTTTTTCGTATTGGTTACAGCTGGCAAACAATACCACCGCTGCCATCAGCGGGAGGAGGATTCTCTTCATTTTTATTGTAGTTGTAGTTGATAAGCAGGCAAGATAGCTTTAAAATCCAAAATGGTTTGTTCCAAACCCTTGGAACTTCTTCCACCAGAAGCATTGAAGTGTCCACCTCCTTCAAAGTGTTGGCGGGCAAAACTGTTCACGTCAAAACTTCCTTTGCTGCGGAAGCTCCACTTTCTTTCTTCGGTGCGGTCTACACAAATGGCACCAAATCGAATGCCTTTGATGGTCAACA
>RDYY01000365.1 GCA_004293505.1 Sphingobacteriia bacterium
AAGCCAAAGTATTGGGGGGCGGCGCTCAAGTGGTCGATGATCATGGTTAAAACTAAGCGTTTTCTTCGGATATGGTTTTTACCACGGGTACCAAATCGCTCAATTCTACATTCATGGGCAACACCCCAATTTTCACAATGGCCCGCTTGCCACGGATTTCGGTCACCTCTCCTACTTGGTAGTTTTTCTTGAGCTTGACCAAGGAGCCCACCACAATGGGTTGGTTGTCTTCTTGAAATTGTTTGTTGACTTTCTTGGCCAATTTGTTGACCACAATCTTGTCTTTTTGCTGAAACAAGAGTTGCTGCAAATTGCGCACCACTTCTTGTTTGTTGTCTGATTTTTTCCAGTCCAAGACAATTTGCTTCAGTTTGCGCTCCATGTCTTTTAAATATACCAAGCGTTCTTCACTTACTTGGTTTTGGTGGCGCAGCAATTCTACTTGTTGCTGGTGTTTTTCTTTGTTCAGCACCGCTTCCATTTCTTTGCGCAGGCGCTCGTTCTCTTTCATTTGCTTGTGCAATTCCCGCTTTTCCTTGTCCAAAACCTGCAGGTCTTGCTCGGTGCGGTTCAAGAGTCGGTCCAATTTAAAATGGTCATCGTCCACCAATTTGCGGGCGCGGTTGATCAAGTGCTGGGGCAGGCCAATGCGTTCAGCAATGGCAAACGTATAAGAGCTTCCGGGTTTGCCAATCACCAATTTGTACAAGGGCATCAGCTTGACTTCGTCAAATTGCATGGCCCCGTTCACTATGCCCTTGGTGTGGTTGGCCATCACTTTAAGGTTCAAATAGTGGGTGGTCACCACGCCCAAAGAGTGGCGGCGGCTCAACTCTTCCATGATCACTTCGGCAAAAGCCCCGCCCAGGTTGGGGTCCGAGCCACTGCCCAATTCATCTATGAAAAACAAGGTCTTGCCATTGGCATTTTCCATGAAATGCTTCATGTGCAAGAGGTGACTGGAATAAGTACTCAATTCAAACTGCAAACTTTGGGTATCGCCAATGTGAATGAAGAGTTGTTTAAAAATCCCCATCTCCGACAAGGGACTCACGGGCACCAGCAAACCGGCTTGCAACATCATTTGGTTCAGGCCAATGGTCTTCATGGTCACAGTCTTACCACCCGCATTGGGTCCGCTGATCACCAATATGCGTTTGTCGGCATCCAGGTCAATGTCAACGGGTATGGTGGGTTTTCCGGAAGCTTGGTGAAAGAGCAAGAGCAAGGGGTGAAAAGCTCTTTGCAATTTGATGCAAGGCTTGTCGCTGATGGCAGGCAAATCGGCTCCCATCTGCACTGCCAACTGGGCCTTGGCCCGGATAAAATCGTACTCCCCTATCTTGTCCAAATGAGACCGCAACAAGGGCGCATACACCGAGAGCTCACTGGTCAAAGCCCGCAAAATGCGCAAGA
>RDYY01000366.1 GCA_004293505.1 Sphingobacteriia bacterium
GTTCCATTTTAAATCGGGATCGGGCAGGGTCAGGCCCAATACTTTTACTTGCTCTGCACACACGTCAATGAATTTTTGGCGCAGGGCATCGTTGCTGAAGCGTTTGATTTTCCATTTCATGCTCAATTGGCTGTTGGGGCTTTCGTCGTCCTTGGGACCAAACATCATAATACTGGGCCACCACCAACGGTTGAGGGCATCTTGTGCCATGGCTTTCTGGGCAGGACTTCCCTGAGAAAGGGTATATAAAATATCAAAGCCCTGGCGTTGGTGAAAACTTTCTTCCTTGCACACCCGGATCATGGCCCTGGAATATGGACCAAAACTGGTCCGGCACAAGGGCACTTGGTTCATGATGGCAGCGCCATCCACCAACCAACCTATGGCGCCCATGTCGGCCCAGCTAAGGGTAGGATAATTAAAGATGGAAGAGTATTTGGCTTTTCCGCTCAACAATTGTTCTGTCATTTGGTCGCGGGTAATGCCCAGGGTTTCAGCAGCACAATACAAATACAAACCATGGCCTGCTTCGTCTTGTACTTTGGCCAACAAAATGGCCTTCCGTTTCAAAGACGGGGCCCGGGTAATCCAATTGCCTTCGGGCAACATACCAATGATTTCACTGTGGGCGTGTTGGCTGATTTGTCGGATCAGGTTTTGCCGGTATTTTTCTGGCATCCAATCCTTGGGTTCGATGCGGATGTCCCGGTCAATCTTGTCTTGGAAAATGCTTTCAAGGTTTTTTTCCATCTCGTTTATTTTTCGTCAAAATCAATGACCACTTTCTCGGTCAGGGGTCTGCTTTGACAGGTTAATACAAATCCGTGGTTGATTTCTTCTTGTTCCAATCCATAGTGCACCGCCATTTCCACTTCACCTTCTACCAACTTGGCTTTGCAGGTGCAACAAACACCTCCTTTGCAAGCAAAGGGCAGGTCAGCCCCTTGTTGCAGCGCCGCATCCAAGATGCTGGCCCCGTCAAAGGGCAGGTCAAAAGCCAAACTGTGTCCGTCTATTTTTACCGTGATCTGCGCAGCAGCTGTTTCTCTTTTTGAACCGCTTGTAGCGTTGGATTTTCCTTTTACAGGTGCGGCGCCAAATAGTTCTATGTGGATTTTTTCTGGGGCCAAACCTTGCTGTACCAAAGCGATTTTGGTTTCTTCAATCATCTCTTGGGGCCCACAAAGCAAACAAGCGTCAATGGTCTTGAGGTCAATCATGCCCTGGCAAAGCAGGGTTGTTTTTTCACCATCAATCCGGCCAAAATGCAATGGACTTTCTGTTTTTTCGCGCGAGAGCAAATAGACCAGTCTGAAGCGCTCCATGTATTTGTTCTTGAGGGCTTCCAGCTTTTCTTTGAACATGATGCTGTGCCGGTTGCGGTTCCCAAACACCAAGGTAAATTGGCT
>RDYY01000367.1 GCA_004293505.1 Sphingobacteriia bacterium
TCGGTGGTCTGCTTAACGCCCATGAATTGGTTGCCAATGCCGCCCACATTGCCGGCCAAGCCACCCCCTTTGGGGTTTTGAACCAGGACCAAAAAACCCAGGGCCACAGCCGCCAAAACGATCAAAATCAAGAAAAGAATGGTCATGTTAGATGCCTTTAAGTTGTTCTATTTTGGCCGCAAAGTAAGCGGATTTTTCAGGATTGGAGAAACTTAATTTAATATAGAGCTGAATGGCTTTGTCCATTTGGCCCTGTTTGGCCAAGACTTCGGCCATGGTTTCGGTCAAAATTTCACGGGACTCGTTGGAAACCAGGGCTGTTTCGGCCACCGCTTTTTCCGATTCGGGGCTGGTACCCAAGTCAATGGCCTGGGGATTGTAGCTCTTCATGTCTTTGAGCCAGTCGGTAAATTTGCGCAATTGGGTGGTCAGCTTGTCCTGGGGAATCTTGGTCAAATCCAAGAATATGCCCTGGGAACCAAAATAATCTACTGTGTGCAAGGATTTTTCAGGCCCATCAATCTCCAAGGTTTCTGCAGGTTCAACGGGCTTTTTGAAAGCTGCTAATTGTGCAGCTACCAAACTGGCAATCTTGGCTTCTCCTTTTTCTTGGTCCTGTTGAACCCCCGGGGCTGCCACAGGGGTAAAGAAATCCACTGACCCTTGATCGGCAGCAGAAGGGGAAGCGCTGGATTCAAATGAAGGCCAGGGATCTACAATAGCAATGGGTTCAATGGGGTCGATAGGGAGGGCGGGATCGGGGGCGGAAATGGGGTCGATGGGGGGTACAGGATCGATGGCAGCGACAGGATCCATGGCCGATACCCAGTTGGATGGGGCAGGTGCTGGCTCAACTTCATTCGTTTCTGCTGTACCAGAAATGGGATCTGTTCCATGTATGTTCTGCATCATGGCCCGCACCGATTCAATGGTGGGGATGACAATGGGTTGGTTGGGTGGGGCCTGGGTTTCTGCCATCAAAGCATCCCATTCCTTGTCTTTTTGGTGAATTGACCGCAACAAAGCCGTATCCAAGGTGGTTTCTGGGGCCTGGTCAATGCGGCTTTCTTTTAAGCCACTCAATTGGTACTGTAAGAACAAGGGATTGTTGAAATACAGCAAGGTTTTGGCGGCTTGGTCATTGGCCAAAGGGTGGTTGTCCCGGTATAGCTTGGCAGCCAACAGAAATTGGGCCGGAGCAAAAAAAGGAAATTCTTGCACCAGTTTTTCAGCCGTCTCAGACTTTAGATCTGACCATTCTGCGTGTCCGTTCAGGTGCAACAAGACTTTTTCCTGGATCAACTTCATGGGGTTAAATATACTATTGAATTACCAGTTGGAAAAAATGCGGTTGAAGATTTCATCGGTCAGGTTGCGAATGATTTCGTCTTGTAAACGGCCTTCTTTGCGCAAAACAATGTGAACAGTAACGTTCAAACGATTGGTGCTGGACTGATTTCCCGAAACCCCTACGGTTAAAGTAGGGTCATAATTGGTGATGGTACCACTGATTTGGTAATGGGCATCATCATTGTTGGTGCGCGTGAGCCGGGTTTGGCTGGTGAT
>RDYY01000368.1 GCA_004293505.1 Sphingobacteriia bacterium
GTGAAAAATTTTTGAACTTCCCCTATGCCACCCACTATGTGCAAAAAAGAGAATTTGATTTTGCCACGGGAGTGGGTTCGGCTTCCTATCTCCCCGAAGAGTTCAGTGGCCTGAAAGATTTCAGTAAACTGGTGTGGCTAGAGGAAGACCAAGGGCAAATAGGATCCAACATATTTTATGAGTTGACTTCTGCCCACAGCGCGTTTCACCAAGTGTTTTGGATCAAATCAGGTGATGAAACATTGTTTTTTGGAGGAGACGATGCCCCCCAATTACAACAAATGAAAAGCAAGTTTGTGGCCAAATACGATTTTGACGGCAAAAAATGCATGGCCTTGCGACAGAGCTGGTGGGAAAAAGGACAGGCCGAAAACTGGACCTTCTTGTTTTACCACGACATCAATTCTCCCGCTTTTCGCCCTGGCGCCGGTTCATGAGTTCTTTGCGTACCATGCTGTTGAAATTCTTCTCGGCTTTGAAAACAGCATTGGCGCGCTCATCAGCACCCAATACTTTTTTGAAAAGGGTGTAGTATTTTTTGCGCACCGACAAAGCTTTTTCTTCAAAAGCCAATTCATTGTCGTTGTTTTCCCGACGGGTTTTCTTCAACTCATCGCCATAGGCATTGTAGTTGGGCCAAAACTGTTGGGCTTCTTCGGCCGTTAAATTCAAACTTTTGGTCATGTATGCCACTTTCAGGGCTTCAATATTGGGTCTGCCTTCTGGCCCTTGGCGGTCAAATCCACCTGGTCTACCTGGCCCTCCGGGAGGGGGATTGTTTCCCCTTTGGGCGGACAAATAAGCACCGGAACCCAACAAAAATAACAGGGTCAAAAAGGGGATCAAGGGTCGAAAAATGTTTTTGAATGACATGGTCAGGAATTTTTTGTTTAAAAATCAGTTGTTTAGGATGCTAGCTGAACGGCAGCAGTTGTTTCTTCTTGTTGCAAATATTGCAACAGCTCGTCCTCGGTCAATTGCTCCATTTTGGATGCAGGATCAAGGTTCAGGTCTTCGGTGGATTCGGCTGACAAAAGACTTAATTGGGCTTGGGTTTGCAGGTATTGGTCCATTTCTTGCTCGCCCAAATGGGTCAAATCCTGGTCTTCAACTACACCCAAAGCAGCAGGGCTGGGCAAGCTAGAAGAAGGGGCATTGTTCAACAAATAAGCACCCGCCACCAAGACTCCTGCCAAACAAGCAGCAACAGCCCATTGCAAAGAACGCCGCAAAGAAAAAACCTTGGCAGGTGAATCAGGTACAAGTTTCTTAGCAGGAATTTGTGGCAAAACCTGTTGCGCTGAGCCTTCAAAATAATGAGCGGGTAGCTGTTGAGGGGATTGGCGAGAAAGCTGGGCCAAAACAGGTGAAATGCCCTGGATTTCGGCCTCCCAATCTGCGGCACCACATCGGCCAAATGGTCAAAATATTCTTGGGGAAGGCTTTGAACGGCTTGAATGCCCACCAAAGGTGCTTGGGGAGCCAATTCCATCCATTCTTTTGCTATGTGTGAAGCTGGTGACATATTTTTTAGACCCTGGGTGGGTCAACCTGTTTAATGTGAAAGCAAAATTTCTTCAATTTTTTTGGCTGCATGGTGGTAAGAAGATTTCAAAGCCCCTTCTGAAGTACCCAAGACCTGGGACATGTCGGCGTAAGGCATGGCATCAAAATAACGCAGCCCAAAAACC
>RDYY01000105.1 GCA_004293505.1 Sphingobacteriia bacterium
CACCCCACCGGTAGCGGCCAAATCAGCAGGGGGTCTTTCGCTGTGCACAATGCCCATGCCAGCATTCATCCATTGGGTGCCACCGGCTTCTACCACGTGATCGTTGCCCCGGCTGTCGCGGTGGTGAACGCCCCCTTCAAAAATCAAGGTCACAGGCGAGAAGCTACGGTGGGGATGGGGTCCTACCCCAGACTTCAATGGCAGGGCGCCTTTGGGAACCGTGATGCGCGCATGGTGGAGCAACAAAAAGGGATCTACTTGTTCTACCCCATCGGCGGGCAATAGCTGGCGGATGGGAAAGCCGCCCATGTCCATGGCTTCAGCAGCCAAGTGGTAGGCGATGTGGCGGGGTTGAAAAAGAATGTTTGACATGTTGTCTTTTTAAAATTGCATGGGAATGTCCATCAGCAAAATCTGGCTGTTGGTGCCAGCAGTGATGTGGAGCTGGTCTGTTTCGGTGATGCCCAGGCCATCGCGTGTGTTCAAGCTGACACCATTGATGTCTACTTGGCCCTCCAATACAAAAACATAGAAACCATTTCCGCTTTTTTTGCTTTGGTACTGGGTGGTAAACCCTGCATCAAAATTGCCCAAGGAGAACCAAGCATCTTGGTTGATCCATACGGCTTGGGATTCATCAGGTGCCACCACGGTAAGCAATTGATTGGTTCTCTTGGCGGGGTCAAAAGATTTTTGTTCGTAACGGGGTGCAATGTTGCGTTCCTTGGGGAAGACCCAGATTTGCAGGAATTTCACTTCCTTGTCTTTGTTGGCATTCATTTCGCTGTGGGCAATGCCTGCACCAGCGCTCATGATTTGCACGTCGTTTTCCCGGATGATTTCGTTGCGGCCCGTAGAATCTTGGTGTTGCAAATCGCCACTGAGGGGAATGGAAACAATTTCCATGTTGTCGTGGGGGTGTTTGCCAAAACCCATTCCAGCAGCTACGGTGTCATCGTTCAACACCCGAAGGGCACCAAAATGCATGCGGGTGGCATCGTGGTATTGACCAAAACTAAAACTGTGGTAAGACTTGAGCCAGCCATGGTCGGCTTTGCCACGGCTATCGGCAGGGTGAAAAATCGTTTTCATGTATGTACATCTATTTAATTAAAAAAAACTTACGCTTGTTGGGACCGCCATTGCTCCAGCAATTGGTTCAATTGCTTGGCTTCGCTTTCAGGTACCTGGACCAATTGCGACATGACCCGGTTGATGACATCGGTGGACGCTTCCAAAATGGCCAACCCACCCGCCGTTAAAGAAATCACGGTTTCTCTTTTGTCGGCCATGGAATTGGCGCGCTTGACCAGTTTCTTGGTCACCAAGCGGTCAATGATGCGGGGCACGTTGGAGCTGCGCTCTATCATGCGGGAGGCAATGTCTTTCACACAAATTTGCTCGGGGTGCTTCCCTTTCAGGATGCGCAACACATTGTACTGCTCGTGGGTCAGGCCAAAGGGCTTGAGTTCCTGGCTCATTTGCGTTTTTAACCACCAAGCCGTGTAGAGAATGTTGAGGCTGGCTTTGTGCACTTCGCTCTTGAATTTGGTACTTTGTATGGCTTGTTCCAGTTTCACAGGACAAATATACATGTATATACATCTATTTACCAAATTTATTTTTCGCGCAAAAAAAACCAGGCCTGTGTGGCCTGGTTTTCAGTCATGTAAAATGGATTAATTGACCCTGCCCTTGGCCGCTTTTTCGGCTGCTTTGCGCCATTCGTCCAGGCCCTCGCACTTGAGGTATTCAGGGTCGATTTGTACGTAATAATTGGGAATGTGCTCGCGGAACCAGCGTTCCAATGTGGCTTGCTTTTTTTCTTCCAAAGCCCGACCAGAGATTCGGTTGTAGTCGTCGCGCAGGTTTTCGCGGTGGGGTTCTTTCTTGGTTTTGTAATACAGCAAACGCACCACCCGGCGCCCCCTTTCATCGGTAATGGTTTGGGGCTGGGAAATTTGGCCCACTTTTAAAGTAGGTAAAATGGCCACGGCGTCTTTGTCCAATTGGTCCAAAGAAATAAAAGTAGAACCATCTCGGCTGGTGAAAGCACCGGCACTGAACTTGCTGCCCTCGTCATCGGAATACCGGTTAACCGCTTCTGCAAAATTCATGCGGCCTGCCATGACTTGGTTGCGCACGGTATCCAGTTTGGCAATGGTTTCTTTTATTTCATCTTCGGTGATGGGGGGAATGCGCAGGATGTGTCGCACCACGGCTTCATCGCCCGAACGGCTGATCATGTAAATGATGTGGAGACCAAATTTGGATTTGATCACGGGAGAAATTTGTCCTTCTTTTAAACGGAAAGCACCAGACAAGAAAGCGGGATCCCAAAACTTGTCGTTGCGGTTGAGGGTATATTGTCCTCCATTTTCTTTTACAGCAGGGTCTTCGGAATAAGACTTGGCCAATTGCTCAAACTTACGGGGCCCAAGGGTTTCAGCTTGGCGCTTGTAGTCGTAAAGTTGTTTGGCCACATAGTCTTCTACGTCTTTGTTGGCTTTGGGAATGACCATGATTTGGCTCATCTCCACTTCGCTTTCGTAAAAAGGAAGGCTGTCTTGTGCGGTTTTGTTGTAATAGGTTTTGACTTCTGTGGGGGTGATTTTGACGTTGTCGACAATCTTGCGCTCCATTTGCCCAGAGAGTTTTTGCTCTCTGAACGCTTCGCGAAAATCATCCTTTAATTGGTAAACGGTCTTGCCGGCAATTTCTTCCAACACTTCTTTGGAACCATATTGTTGAATGGTTTGGCGGATCCGGTTGTCCAAGTCCGCTTCAATTTCATCCTCGCCCACGGTCAAAGAATCCTTCTCGGCTTGCAAGAGCAGGGCTTTGCGAATCAGTTGGCTTTCCAAGATTTGGCATTCGGTGGGCACTATCACATTGTCTTGTCCCTGGGTCTGCCTTTTGAAATCGGCAATGGCATTGATCAAATCGGAACGGAGGATGATCTTGTCTCCTACCAAGGCCACGATTTTATCGGCCACCACTTTTTTGGTTTGGGCTTGGGCCCGCAACATACCAACACAACACACCGTGGTCAGTACCAAAAATTTCATCCCTTTCATAGGCTGCAAAATAAACAAAGCCAGACGAATCTGACTTTGTACTAAGGCTTTTAACATTTTTGATGGGCTTATAAAGTCCGCTTCACTTCCTCTTCTTCAAAAGCTTCTACAATGTCACCCACGCGCAGGTCGTTGAAGTTCTTGATGGTCAATCCACACTCCATGTTGGACGCCACGTCTTTGACGTCGTCTTTGTAGCGTTTCAAGCTGCCCAGTTCGGCTGCTTGGCCTTCTCCTTTGGGGTGCTCCACAATACCATCGCGGATGATGCGGATCTTGCTGTTGCGGCTGATTTTTCCTTCCAACACATAACAACCTGCCACCGTGGCTTTGTCGAATTTGTACACTTCGCGCACTTCCACATTGGCCACAATCTTCTCTTGGATTTTGGGTTCCAAGAGACCTTCCATGGCACTCTTGATTTCGTCGATGACCTGGTAGATGATGGAGTACAATTTGATTTGCACGCCTTCGGTCTCGGCCAATTTGTTGGCCTGCATAGAGGGACGTACGTTGAAGCCAATGATGATGGCATCGGAAGCCGTGGCCAAGAGCACATCGGATTCGGAAATCTGGCCCACGCCTTTCAACACCACGCGCACCGCAATTTCTGCTGTAGAGAGTTTTTGCAAAGAATCGCTGAGGGCTTCCACCGAACCGTCCACGTCACCTTTGATGATGACATTCAGTTCTTTGAAATTACCCAAGGCCAAACGACGACCAATCTCATCCAAAGTGATGTGCTTTCGCGCCCGCAAACCTTGCTCCCGCATGATTTGTGCCCGCTTGGTGGCAATTTCTTTGGCTTCGGATTCGTCTTCGTACATTTTGAATTTCTCACCTGCTTGGGGGGCACCGTTCAAGCCCAAAATGACCACAGGTGTAGAAGGAGGCGCCACTTCAATGCGCTGGTTGCGCTCGTTGAACATGGCTTTGACGCGACCATAATATTGACCCGATACAATCAAGTCGCCTTGGCGCAGGGTACCGTTTTGTACCAAGATGGTGGCCACATAACCACGGCCCTTGTCCAAAGAAGCTTCAATGATGGTACCACTGCCTTCCCTTTCAGGATTGGCTTTCAGGTCCAGGATCTCGGCTTCCAACAATACTTTTTCCAACAAGAGGTCTACGTTCAATCCTTGTTTGGCAGAGAGTTCTTGGTTTTGGAATTTACCTCCCCAAGCTTCTACCAATATGTTCATTTGAGACAATTGCTCATAAATCTTGGTGGGATTGGCACCGTCTTTGTCAATTTTATTGACCGCAAAAATCATGGGCACACCCGCTGCTTGTGCGTGGCTGATGGCTTCCTTGGTTTGGGGCATGACGGCATCGTCGGCCGCTACCACAATGATGGCCAAGTCGGTGACTTTGGCACCACGGGCCCGCATGGCCGTAAAGGCTTCGTGACCCGGTGTATCCAAGAATGTGATGGCTTTGCCATTGGGCAAAGTCACTTCATAGGCACCAATGTGTTGGGTAATGCCACCCGCTTCACCCGCTACTACGTTGGCGTTGCGGATATAATCCAACAAAGAGGTTTTACCGTGGTCCACGTGACCCATGATGGTCACAATGGGGGGACGGGGAACCAAGTCGGCTTCCTCATCTGCTTCTTCTTCTTCCTCCATTTCCTCGGCCTGTTCCAAACCAATGAATTCTACTTCAAAGCCCAATTCGCTGGCCACCAGTTCAATGACTTCGGCGTCCAAGCGTTGGTTAATGGAAACCATGATGCCCAGGTTCATGCACTTGCCAATGACTTCGGCAAAGCTCACGTCCATCAGGTTGGCCAACTCACTCACGGTAACAAATTCGGTTACCTGCAATTTGTTGTCGTCCATCATTTCATCGCCCATGGCATCGGCTGCTTCGTCGCGCTTGGCCCGGCGGTATTTGGCTTTCAGGCTCTTACCACGGCCACCCGCTCCGGCCAATTTGGCCTGGGTTTCCTTGATTTTTTCCTGGATGGCTTTTTGGTCAATTTCTTTGTCTTCGGGGCGCGCGTTGCGGTCGTTGCGGCGACCACCACCTTGTCCACCCCGGTTGAATCCACCGCCTTGTCCACCGCGGTTGAATCCACCACCACCTCCAGCATTACCGCCACTGTTGCGGGCTGGGACGATGGGGCGATTGGGGCCAGTCAAAGGTCGGCCATCGGCATCGCGGGCCGGGGCTGCTGTACCCGTTTCGCCTTTCTTGTCTACTGGAATGCGTTTGCGCTTGCGCTTCTCGTCACGGCCAGCAGGTTTGGGGCGGGTATCGCTGTTAACAGGCAATTCAATTTTGCCCAAGATTTTGGGTCCTTCCAGTTTTTCTGCCCGAATGTTTTCGATGGTGGGGGCTTCTGGTTCTGCTGGTGCGGGGGGAGCAGCTGCCACTACAGGGGCAGGTGCTGCCACAGGCGCAGGGGCTGCAGGGGCAACCGGGGCTGGGGTTTCCGCCACGGGAGCAGGAGGGTCTTTTTTGGCCGATTTTTTGGGACGGGTAGAAGAGTCAATGGCCGATAGGTCAATCTTGGTGATGACTTTGGGTCCCTCTACTTCAGGCGCCACCGCTTTGGGCGCTTCTGCCACAGGGGCAGGTGCTGCTTCTACTGGGGCCGGGGCAACAGGAGCGGGGGTTTCCGCAACGGGAGCAGGAACAGCCGCGGGTTTGGCGGGCTCGGCCCAAGCGTCGTCCACAGGAGCCGCTTCTGCCTTGGGTTTGGCGGGTTCTGCT
>RDYY01000369.1 GCA_004293505.1 Sphingobacteriia bacterium
GTCCCCGCAATGCATTCTCGGCTTCCATTGGTCCCCAGACCAAGTTTTGTCCCAAGGCTTGGAAGATGGTTTTGCATTGTTCGCGCAAATTCTCTATGCCGTAATCGGGAAAGAAATTTTCGGCAAAAATGGGGGCGTTTACCGCGCCATTCCAATGGGGTAAAAATGCTTGCAGTTCTTTTTGTCTTTGCAGCAAAATAGCACTGGCTTGGGGTGCCATGGGTTTCAGTTGGGTCAGGGCCAACACCGTGTCCAAGATGCGCAGGTTCCAGGCACTGGTGGGGGCATATGTGGCATTGGCCAGCAAGACAACACCCAGTCCATGGGCTGGCAAAATATTCCAGTTGCTGCCAAACCCAGGCAGGCCACCACTGTGCCCTACAAAAGTTCTTTGTTGGCAGTCGGTGTCAATGCGCAGGCCATAGCCGTAAGCAGATACTTTGGGGCAGGTTGGGCCACTGCCATATTTAAAAGAGGGGTTCAAATTGTTGAAGCGCCAAGCTTGTTGCATTTCCCGTATACTGGACCGATTGAAATAAGCCGAACCCGCTTCATCTCTGGGCGGCCAGGCACCCAAGTGCAATGCCATATAGGGCGCAAAGGATTCAACAGAAGTGATCATGCCGCCCATGGCCCCATAGATGCCATCGTGCAAAAGCGGTTGTTGAACCCATTGGTTTTTTTCCCACCGATAGCCCAAGGCCAACTGGTTTTTGGGCACCAGGCTAAATTCCCAAGCCGCTTGCATGCCCAGCCTTTTCCACACATGGGTTCGGATGTATTCACCATAGTTTAGTCCCGTGGTTTTTTCAATGATGAGGCCCAACAAAGCATAACCCAGGTTGCTGTATTCGTAAGCCGTTCCTGTAGCGGTTGAAAAAGAAACACCGGATTGCAAAAGGGCCAAAAGGTCTTCTGCCTTGTCTTCTAATTGTCGGTCTCCCCAAGGATTGTCTTCTGGAAAACCAGCACTGTGGGTCAAGAGGTCGCGAATGGTGATGGGGGCAGCATCGGCGGTCAAGCCCTGGTTTTGCAAAGCGGGAACATAGGTGGCAACGGGATCATCCAATTTTATTTTGCCCTCATCGCGCAAACGCAAAATCGCCAGAGCGGTAAAGCTTTTGCTCATGGAAGCAATGCGAAACATGGTGGTGGTGCTGGCGGGGGTTTTGGTGTCCAGGTTGGCATAGCCACTGGCCCATTTGCCCAAGAGCTCTCCTTTGTACACCAATCCAAAAGCATAACCTGGGATGTGGTTCTCGGTGGCAAATTGTTTCAGCATGGTTTCCACTACCGGTAGAACGGATAAAATTTTTTCGCGGTCTGTAGGGGCAGTAATGGGTGCAGGTCCAGCCTGTCCAAAAAGGGATTGTCCGCTCAACAAGAACAAGCAGAAAGC
>RDYY01000370.1 GCA_004293505.1 Sphingobacteriia bacterium
TTTTCCTATGCCAAAATATTGGCTTTGGGGATGGGCAAAATACCAGCCACAGACCGACGCAGCCGGGTACATGGCCAAGCTTTCAGTTAGGCTGATGCCTGCTGCTGTTGAGGCCGACAAGAGATCAAAAAGCTTGTATTTCTCTGTGTGGTCTGGACAAGCAGGATAACCTGGTGCGGGTCGAATGCCTTGGTATTTTTCCTTGATCAAGTCTTCATTGCTCAAAGACTCTGTGGGCTGGTAACCCCAAAAATCTCGGCGGGTCTCTAAATGCAAGCACTCTGCAAATGCTTCCGCCAAGCGATCGGCCAAAGCCTGCAACATGATCTTGTTGTAATCATCGTGGGCTGCTTCAAAATTGGCCAAGTGGGGCTCAATGCCATGAATGCTCACAGCAAATGCACCCATGAAGTCTTTTTGAGCCGGGCTTCCATCTTGCTCAGCCAAGGGACGTACAAAATCTGCCAATGAAAAATTGGGTTGGTTGGCAGCTTTTTTCACTTGCTGGCGCAAAAAATGCAAATGGGTTTTTTCTTGGCCATGGAAAACGGTAATGGTGTCGCCATCGGATCCTGCTTCCCAAAATCCCACTACACCTTTGGCAGTCAGCCAATTCTCAGCAATGATTTTATCCAATAAGGCATTGGCATCTTGGTAAAGTTTGGTGGCTTCTTGGCCTACAATGGGATCTTCTAAAATGGCTGGGAATGAACCGTGCATTTCCCAAGTAATGAAAAAAGGTTTCCAATCAATGAATTCCCTGAGTTTCTCCAAGGGAAAAGCTGAGAAAGTCTTGGTGCCAGTAAATTTGGGCACCGTGGCTTGGTAAGTTTTCCAATCAATGGGTGCTTTGTTGGCCAAAGCTTCTTTGTAAGGAATGAATTGCTTGGTGTTTTGTTTGTTGTCGAAACTGGTTTTTAAATCACTGTATTCAGTTGACAAAGCAGAAAGAAATCCTGTCTTTTGTTCGGGGCTCAACAAAGAACCTGCTACGGTTACACTCCTGGATGCGTCCAAAACGTGTACCACACCGTTGGTGTATTCGGGGGCAATTTTAACAGCGGTGTGCATGCGAGAGGTGGTGGCCCCACCAATCAAGAGGGGTTGGTGCATGTTGCGCCTTTTCATCTCTTTGGCAATGTGTACCATCTCGTCTAAGGATGGGGTAATCAAGCCGCTCAGTCCAATGATGTCAACTTTCTCTTTTTGCGCCGTGTCCAAAATTTTATCGGCAGGGACCATAACGCCTAGGTCAATGATGTCATAGCCATTGCAACCCAACACCACACCCACAATGTTTTTACCAATGTCGTGAACGTCTCCTTTTACCGTAGCCATCAAAATTTTGGCTGCACCAGCACTTTCTTCATTCACCGTTCCCGCGGCCAA
>RDYY01000021.1 GCA_004293505.1 Sphingobacteriia bacterium
CAAGAAGAAGTCATCAATTTTGCCAAGGGCGATGGTACCCCCCGCTTCAATCCCTTTTTCATCCCCAAGATGATTTTGGACATTGCCGCCGGGCAAATCTCTATGCGCCATGGTTTTCGCGGACCCAATTTTGCCGTGGTCAGTGCTTGTGCTTCTTCTACCAATGGCATGATTGCCGCCTTTGATACCATTCGTTTGGGCAAGGCCGATATTGTCCTCTCAGGGGGCAGCGAAGCCGTGATCAGCGAAGCCGGTGTAGGGGGCTTCAACGCCATGAAAGCCATGAGCGAACGCAACGACGATCCTGCCACCGCCAGCCGGCCTTATGACAAGGACCGAGATGGTTTTGTGATGGGAGAAGCAGCCGGTGTGGTGGTGTTGGAAGAATATGAACACGCCGTGAAACGCGGTGCCAAAATTTATTGTGAGCTGGCCGGTGGCGGTGCCACAGCCGATGCCTATCACTTGACTGCTCCCCATCCCGAAGGATTGGGTGCCCGCAACGTGATGGTGGCCGCATTAAAAGATGCCGGCATGCAGCCCGACGAAATTGATTACATCAATACCCACGGTACATCCACACCTTTGGGCGATGGGGCCGAGGCCAAAGCCATCACCGAAGTTTTTGGAGAACATGCTTATTCACTCAACATCAGTGCCACCAAATCCATGACAGGACATTGTTTGGGTGCAGCTGGAGTGATAGAAGCCATTGCTTGTATCCAAAGTGTGATCCACGACATTGTCCCCCCCACCATCAACCACTTTACCGACGATCCCACCCTGGATCCAAGGCTGAATTTTACTTTCAACAAAGCCCAGCAAAGAACAGTGCGTGCCGCCCTCAGCAATACCTTTGGTTTTGGCGGACACAATGCTTGTGTGATTGTGAAAAAATTCACTGCTTAAGCTTGTGAAAATCCTGCAATGGATGGGCTTTGCTGCCCCCAGCGCTTTTGAACAACAATTGCAAAACTTGTTGGGCATCAAAACGCGCAAGTGGCAACTTTACCGCAATGCCCTCAGCCACCGTTCTGTGAAAGACGGTCCCGATGAAAACAACGAGCGCCTGGAGTTTTTGGGCGACGCTGTTTTGAGTGCTGTAGTGGCCGATTATCTGTTCAAGCGTTATCCTTTGAAAGGAGAAGGTTTTTTGACGGAGATGCGCAGCAAGATGGTCAACCGCCAACAGCTCAACGACATTGCGGTTAAAATGGGTTTGCGCAAACTGACCTTTTACAATAAGTTTGACAATGCTTTAAAGGGCAGCCAAATTTTTGGCAATACCCTGGAAGCCTTGGTGGGCGCCGTTTTCCTGGACAAGGGTTACCGCGCCACTGAAAAATGGGTATTGGAACGCATCGTGATTCCCCATCTTTTTGTAGAAGACTTGGAGCTGATTGACATCAACCTCAAGAACAAGTTGATCGGTTGGGCCAATCGCAATGGCAAGACCATTCGCTTTGAAATGGCCGAGGAAAAACTAGAAGGCAGCCGCCGTTTTTTTACCATGAATGCGGTGCTGGACGGAGAAGTTTTTGCCCAAGGAAGGGCTGGCAACAAAAAAGACGCTTCTCAAGTAGCGGCCCAAAAAGCTGTCGAGAAATTAGGGCTCTAGTTTTTCTCCTGGCACAATTCTACCAAGACCCCGTTGGTGTCTTTGGGGTGTAAAAAACAGACCAACTTGTTGTCTGCCCCGGGCTTGGGCTCGGGCGAAAGCAGGGTAAAACCCTCCGCTGCCAAGCGGGCCATCTCGGCCCGGATATCGGCCACAGCAAAAGCCATGTGGTGCAGGCCAGGTCCTTTTTTGGCCAAATATTTGGCAATCACCCCTTCTGGATCGGTGCTGGCCACCAATTCAATTTTGGTCTCGCCTTGGCGGAAAAAAGCCGTCTCTACTTTTTCTGTTTCAACTTTTTCTGTCTTATAGCAATTTGTGTTCAACAGTTTCTCGAATAAGGGGATGGAAACTTGCAAGTTTTCTACGGCAATGCCAATGTGTTCAACAGCTAACATGGGATGGGTTTGGGTCAATTTCGAATTGGGGAAAAACAACTTAAAGCTATATCTGGGTTCAAAAATATAGAACCTATTGTACTACTTTTGCGTTTACTATATTAAACAGAAGATTTATGTTGAAGTTACCGATTTACTTGGACAACAATGCTACCACTCCCATGGATCCCCGTGTGTTGGAAGCCATGTTGCCCTATTTTACAGAGCATTTTGGCAATGCGGCCAGCCGCAACCACCCCTTTGGCTGGCAAGCCGAGGAAGCTGTGGACTATGCCCGTGAACAGGTAGCCCAACTGATTGGTGCCGATCCCAAAGAAATCATTTTTACTTCTGGTGCAACTGAAGGCGACAATTTGGGCATCAAAGGTGTTTTTGAAATGTATGCCAGCAAGGGCAACCACATCATCACTTGCACCACCGAGCACAAAGCGGTGTTGGACACCTGTAAGCACATTGAGCGCAGTGGTGGCGAAGTGACTTATTTGGAAGTTCAACCCAATGGTTTGATCAACCTCCAAGAATTAGAAGCGGCCATCAAACCCACTACCATCCTCATTTCCATCATGTATGCCAACAACGAGATTGGCGTGATCCAACCCATGAAGGAAATCAGCGCCATTGCCCGCAAGCACGGCGTTCTCTTGTTTACCGATGGTACCCAAGCCGTGGGCAAGATTCCCGTTGACGTGAACAAAGATGGCATTGATATCATGGCTTTTACCGGCCACAAAATGTACGGTCCCAAAGGGATTGGTGCCTTGTATGTGCGCCGCAAAAACCCCCGCGTAAAAGTCACAGCCCAAATGGATGGCGGTGGCCACGAGCGCGGTATGCGCAGTGGTACATTGAACGTACCCGGCATTGTGGGATTGGGAAAAGCAGCTGAATTGTGCCGCTTGGAAATGGCTGAAGACGCTGCTCGCTTGTCCAAATTGCGCGACAAGTTGGAACAATCCTTGGTGCAGTTAGAAGAAGCTTATGTGAACGGTACACCCGATAGCCGTTTGCCCCACGTGAGCAATATCTCTTTCAAATACGTAGAAGGAGAGGGCCTTTTGATGGGCTTCAACAAAAACATTGCCCTGTCTTCTGGCTCGGCCTGTACTTCTGCTTCTTTGGAACCCAGCTATGTGTTGAAGGCTTTGGGATTGGGCGATGACTTGGCCCACTCTTCTTTGCGCTTTGGCTTGGGCCGTTTTACCACAGAAGACCAAATTGATTATACCATCAAAGCCGTTAGTGAAACCGTGTTGAAGCTGCGCGAAATGTCTCCCCTCTGGGAAATGTTCAAAGAAGGCATAGACTTGGATTCCATTGAATGGGCGCACCACTAATAGAAAAGGTGCACGACAAATGGAAAAAAGCACCCTAAACTTTTTAAACTAAAAAAATACAGACCATGGCATATTCTGAAAAAGTAATTGATCATTACAGCAACCCCAAGAACGTTGGCACTTTGGACAAATCCAAAACCAATGTAGGTACCGGATTGGTAGGAGCACCCGAGTGCGGCGACGTGATGCGCTTGCAAATTGAAGTAGACGACGCTTCTGGTGTCATCACCGATGCCAAGTTCAAAACCTTTGGTTGTGGCTCTGCCATTGCTTCTTCTTCTTTGGCCACTGAGTGGTTAAAAGGAAAGACCTTGGACCAAGCTGTGGCCATTGACAACATGGAGCTGGTAGAAGAACTGAACCTGCCTCCTGTAAAAATCCACTGTTCTGTTTTGGCAGAAGACGCCATCAAGTCGGCCATCAACGATTACCGCAAGAAGAACGGTTTGGAAGAATTGGTTTTTGAAGAAAGAATCCACTAAGATGACGGCTACTGAGAATACCATTTATGTGAGTGAGAAAGCCAAGCTGAAAGTACAACAGCTGATGGAAGAAGCCGGCGTGGCCCAAGACCCCAGTTATTTTCTGCGGGTGGGGGTAGTAGGCGGTGGTTGTTCTGGGCTCAGTTACAAGTTGGATTTTGACAACGAGATCAAGCCCATGGACCAAGTCTTTGAAGACAATGGCATCAAGGTGGTGACCGATCTAAAGAGTTTTCTTTATTTGGTAAATACCGAGTTGGAATTCTCAGATGGACTCAATGGCAAGGGTTTTTATTTTGACAACCCCAATGCCAGCCGCTCTTGTGGCTGTGGCGAAAGTTTCGCCGTCTAAAAGGCAGTACATAAAACTTATCCCGAACCCCGGCTCTGCCGGGGTTTTTTGTGAAAGGCTTAACCGCTAAAAAACCTAGATTTGACCGATGTCTCCAGTGGTTAAAAAAGAATGGTTGCATTTTTTCAGCAGCCCCGCCGGCACGGGTACCATGGTCTTGTTTGCCTTGGTCAATGGTGCCCTTTTGTTTGTGTTTCCAGCTACCAGTATGTTGGAATATGGCTATGCCAGTTTGGACCTGTTTTTTCGCTACATGCCCTGGGCTTTGGTCTTTCTGGTACCCGCCATCACCATGCGCAGTTTTGCGGCGGAGAAGCAAGCGGGCACTTTGGATTTGCTCTTGTCCAAACCCCTGACACCCGGCCAATTGGTCCGGGCCAAATGGTGGGGACAGGTCTTGGTCATTTGGACCGCTTTGTTGCCAACCCTTTTGTTTGCTTTCTCGCTCCAGGCCATGAAAGCCGGGGTGGGATTGGATTGGGGCGCTACCTTGGGCAGTTACCTGGGTTTGTTTTTGGTGGCTGCCGTGTTCTGTGCCATTGGCCTTTTTGCCAGTGCTTTGCAAAGCAATGTGTTGGGGGCTTTTGGTTTGGGGGTGTTTTTTTCTTTGTTGCTTTTTGCGGGATGGGATGCTTTGGCCTCCTTGCCTTTTTTGTCTTCTGGTCTTTCTTATCGCTTGGCCCAAGTGGGCATGATGGACCACAGTGCTTATTTGTCACGGGGCCTTTTTGTTTTATCGGATGCGGTGTATTTTTTGTTCTTGTTGGGACTCTTTTTGTGGGCCACCGAATGGGTTTTGTTGCGCGAACGCCGCAAGGAAAGCCCAGTGGATTTTTTGCGCCGTGCAGCCGCAGGCCGCCGCGGCGCCTGGGCCCTCTTGCTCTTCTTGGCTGCCCTGGCCTCGCAATGGTTTCCTTTGCGCATCGACCTAACCGAAGACAGGCGCTATTCGCTCAGTCCCTCTACCCAGACCCTTTTGCAAGGCTTGGACAGCACCATTGAAGTCAAGGTTTTTTTGGCCGGCGATCTGCCCCCTGATTACCGCAAATTGGCCGATGCTACCCGCGATCTTTTGTTGGCCTTTAACCGCGAAGCCGCCCACCCCATTCGCTTTAGTTTTGAAGAGGCTGGGAAAGATATTTTGGTGGACTCCTTGCGCCTGCAGGTCTATGACAGCTTGGCCCGCTTGGGCGTCAATTTTGAGACCGTACAATCCAATAACAATGGCAACCAACGCACCGAGCAATTGATCTTGCCCAGTGCCCTGGTCAGTTACCGCGCAGGACAGCCCCCCATTGCCATTGATTTGCGCAGCAGTAAAAAAATATACAAGCCTTACAATGTATTGGCCGAGGAACCCCAAGAAGATTTGGAAGCCACGCGCAATGCGGCAGAAGCTTTGTTGGAAAACAAGTTGGCCACGGCCATCCAACAATTGACCCGCAAAGAAATTCCCACCATTGCTTATTTGGTGGGCAATGGACAACCCACCGATTTAACGGTGAATGATTTGGGCGAGAGC
>RDYY01000022.1 GCA_004293505.1 Sphingobacteriia bacterium
ACAAGAAATTGTGTATTCCTGATTTGGGCCATTTTTTGGTACAAACTGTTCCAGCCAAGATGGACATCGCCAACGATTTGTTGTTTGCGCCCCATCCCCAAATTATTTTTCAAGCAGAAGCTTCTCCCGCAGCGGACAAGGTTTTCTTTGATTTCTTGTCCCAGGAAATGGGAGTTGATTTGGTGGTGGCCATTCGCCAATTCCATGATTATTTGTACCAATTGCGCAACAAACTGACTTCCCCCGAAGGCGCTTTCATCAGTGGCATTGGCCTGATCCGCAAAGAAGCCAGTGGGCACGTGTTGTTCAATGCCGAGAAAAACCTGCACGATTGGTTGCCTACTTTGCAAGTAGATGAAACCGTATCGGTGTTGAAAAAAGAAATTCCCCGTTCTTACGATGAGGACAAAGAATTAACAGAGGAAGAATTTGAAGACATCCGGGAACTATTGGGCCAAGAAGACCAATCCAGTGGTACCGACAACTGGTGGGTCTATGCCATCATCTTGCTCTTGATGGGTGTTGGGGCTTTGCTTTTTTATTACCTCTAATTCCTGTCCATGTCTGTCCTGCACTTGACTGCTTGTCCTGTTTGTTCTGGCACCCAGATTCGTTATGTGTTAACGGGCAAAGACCATTCTGTTAGCCAGCAATCATTTGAAGTGTGGGAATGCCGCAACTGTACCCATCGCTTTACCCAAAACATTCCTGACCCTTCTGCCATAGGGGCTTATTACCAATTTGAAGCCTATGTTTCCCACACCGATTCCAAAAAAGGATTGGTGAACCAGCTCTACCATTGGGTGCGCAGATGGACCCTACAATTAAAAGCCCGGCAAGTCATTGCATGGACCCAACGCAAAACTGGCAAGGCCTTGGATGTGGGGGCTGGTACGGGCGATTTTTTGGCCACTTTGCGCCACAAAGGTTGGCAGGTACAAGGGCTGGAACCCGATGCCAACGCTCGGCAGTTGGCCCAGGCCAAACATGGGTTAACATTGGAAAGCCCCGAACGCCTTTTTGATTTACCAGCGCAAAGTTTTGATTTGATCAGCCTGTGGCATGTGTTGGAACACGTGCACCAGTTGGCCGATTATACCGCCGCTTTTGAACGCTTGCTCAAGCCTGACGGGGTTTTGGTTTTGGCCCTGCCCAATTATACGTCGGCCGATGCCCGGCATTATGCCCATGATTGGGCGGCCTGGGACCTGCCCAGGCACTTGCACCATTTCTCACCCTTGTCGGTGCAAAATGCTTTGTCTCGCGCGGGATTTCGGTTGCAATCAACGGCGCCCATGTGGTTTGATGCTTTCTATGTTTCGCTGTTGAGCGAACAACACCGCCACAGCAAACTGGCTTTGTTCCTGGGCTTTTTCAGGGGAATGCAATCCAACCTGGCAGCTTTTTTCAACCGCGAAAGGTGCTCTTCGCTGGTCTATGTATTTGTAAAAAAATAATCAAGGCAAGATGGCTTCAACCAAGACTGGCCATTTTTTTCCTGTCAGGTAAAAATGTCCATTGTCGGTTCTAAAGGCTATGCCATTGAGCACATTGCCTGCATCGGCTTGACGGGGATCAAAAGGCGCATTGGCCAAGGCCAACAACTTAGAAGCATCAATGCGGGCAACCACTTCACCGTTTTTGGGATTGATTTTTAAAATCATGTCGGTCATGTACCGGTTGGCATAGATATAGCCCTTGGCAAATTCCAATTCGTTGATGCTGTCTACATAACCATTGTTGTCGTTGACACCAATGGTTTGTTGGATGGTAAAGGTCTCGGGACGCACAAAATAGATATTACTGCCGCCTGTGCTGATGATGAGTTGCTCTCCGTTGTGGGTAATGCCCCAACCTTCATAAGGCCAATCAGCTGTTTTGATCAGTTTGTAAGTGGTGGCATCGTACACATAAATTTTATGTTCTTGCCAAGTCAGTTGGTAAATCTTGTTGTTCAAGACGGTGATGCCCTCGCCAAAATCTGTGCTGGGCAAGGCAATGGTCTTGATGGCTTGGCCCGTTTTTAGGGCGTTGATCCGCAAGAGGCTTTTGCCATATTCTCCCGTGCCTTCCATCAAGTTGCCTTTTTCCCAAATCAATCCTTGGGTATAGGAGGAAGTGTCGTGGGGATATACATTCACCAATTGAAAATCCAAAGTGGGTGGCGCAGGAATGACAAGCGCAGGTTCGCTTCCTGTTTCAGGATTGTTTTGGCAACTGGACAACAGAAGAACCGAAACGACCAAGGCAAAAAAAGAGGGAAAAATGTTTTTGTACATGGGGCAAAATAAATTGAAAAATCAAATGGCGGATAAAATTTGACGGGCCAGGGTTTCACCCAAGACAGGGGTGAGGGCAACCCCCATGCCATTGCAAGCCAAAGCCGCACTGGTATGCGATCCCATGGCTTTTACCAAAGGCTCTTTGTTGTCACTGAATCCCATGATGCCAGACCAATGCCTTTCTATGCGCAGGTCTTGGGGCACCCATACATTGGCGTGTAAAAATTGTTCCAACGCCGCGCGAATAAAATCCGAACCCGACAAGTCGGTGGTGGCTTCATCGCCAAAGGCCAAGTGCCTGGCCCCACCCAACAAAATACGGTTGCCCACATGCCGCCAATAATAAAATCCTTCTTGGGCATGGAAGCTTCCCTTTAAGGCCAAGCCCGGTATGGGCTGGGTTAAAATAATTTGTCCGCGGGCAGGTTGGGTGTTCAGTTGGGGCAAAAGTTGGTGCATATACCCATTGGTACAAAAAGCCAAGTGCCCACAAGACCAAGTTTGACCGGTGGCCGACGCAAATTCAACCCCAGTGCCGTTTTCCTCCCATTGGGCCAAGGAAAAGCCATAGCGAAAAGCCACGCCTTTTTGCTGCAATGCTTGGGTCAAGGCTTCTACCAACAAGCCGCTGTTCAAGACTCCTTCGTAAGGATTGCGAATGATGGGCAGGTCTTGGCGCAAGCCCAATGAAGCCGCTGGTCTTTGTTCTGCCACATATACGTTTTCCAAGCCCAGCCGGTCTGCCAACAAATGGTTTAACCGGGTCATGGCTTGCCCATCGGCCAATGCTTCTGCCTGCTCTGGCGTCAATTGTTCAAATCCACCACAGGCTTCAAAGTCAATCTGGTCAAGGGATACGGTGGCTTTTATTTTTTCAATGCCGCGGTAGCGCATTTCTAAAATGGACAACATTTTTTCGGTCCCCATTTTGGCTTCGTCGGCCAGCATTTCGGTCAAGCTGCCAAAACAAGCAAAGCCAGCATTGCGGGTAGAAGCACCTGTTGGGCTGGTGCCTTGTTCCAGTAGAGTAATGGAAAGCTTGGGTGCCAAGGTTTTCAATGCATGGGCTGTCCACAGTCCCAAGAGGCCTGCACCCACCAATACCACATCTGGACGGCGAAAAAAACTGCTGTCGTCCCAATGCGAGCGGGGAGGGGCTTTGAGGGGTTGCAAGGGCTTATACGTTGAAGCGAAAATGCATCACGTCTCCATCTTTTACCAGGTATTCCTTGCCTTCTATGCGCAGTTTACCATTGTCGCGACACGCTGCTTCAGAACCAAAGCTAATGAAATCGTCAAAGGCAATCACTTCGGCTTTGATGAATCCTTTTTCAAAATCGGTGTGGATCACGCTGGCTGCTTGGGGGGCTTTCCAACCCTTGTGGATGGTCCAAGCCCGCACTTCTTGCACACCGGCGGTAAAATAAGTATCCAGGTTCAATAGCTGGTAAGCACTGCGGATCAAACGGTTCAAAGCGGGCTCGGTCATGTGGTATTCTTCCATGAACATTTGGCGATCGTCCAAGTCTTCCATCTCGGCAATCTGGGCTTCAATGTTGTTGCACATCACAATTACTTCTGCGCCTTCTTTGGCGGCTACTTCTTTGAGGGCATCGGAATATTTGTTGCCCGTGTGCATGGAAGCTTCGTCTACATTGGCCACGTACAGTATGGGTTTGTCGGTCAACAAGAACAAATCGGCCACGGCCAATTTTTCTTCTTTGTCCAAGCCCAACGCATAAATGCTTTTGCCCGCATCCAAATGTTGTTTGCAACGGCTCAAAATTTCGTATTCGGCTTTGGCCTTGGTATCGCTTCCTACGCGGGCCATTTTTTCCACGCGTTGCATTTTCTTTTCTACACTTTCCAAGTCTTTCAACTGCAATTCGGTCTCAATGATTTCCTTGTCGCTGATGGGGTTGATGGCCCCTTCTTCGCGCAACACGTTCTCGTCTTCAAAACAACGGATCACGTGAATGATGGCGTCTACTTCGCGGATATTGCCCAAGAATTTATTGCCCAAACCTTCGCCCTTGCTGGCACCTTTTACCAAGCCCGCAATGTCCACGATCTCCATTTGGGTGGGCACAATTTTTTGGGGATTGACCAAGGCAGCCAATTTGTTCAGCCTTTCATCGGGCACGTCTACCAAGCCCACATTGGGTTCAATGGTACAAAAACGGTAATTGCTGGCCTGGGCTTTGGCACTGTTGGAAACTGCGTTAAAAAGGGTGGATTTACCTACATTGGGTAATCCTACAATGCCAGCTTGTAATGCCATGGGTGCTTGATTTAGAGGCGCAAAGGTAATCAATGCGCCGGTGCCATCCCAAGCAAATTTTCCTTGCTAAATAGCGGTCTCGGCGTAAGACAAGACAATCTCCATTTCGGCTGCTGTAACCGGCTGGACAGACAATCGGCCCAAACGCACCAAGGCCATGTCTTTCAAGCGGGGATCGGCTTTGATGACCGACAAAGGCACGGTCTTTTTTAGCTTTTTATAGGGCTTAAAATCCACCACCACCCAATTGGGGTCTTCGGTGGTGGGGTCTTGGTAATGGGTCTTGACCACTTGGGCTATGCCCACCATTTCCAAGCCTTCGTTGCTGTGGTACCACAAGGCCAGGTCGCCCTTTTGCATGGCTTTTAAATTGTTGCGCGCTTGGTAATTGCGCACCCCGTCCCAAAATGTTTTTTTGTCTTTTTCAAACTGCTCCCAGGAATACTTAAAGGGTTCGGATTTGATCAACCAAAATGCCATGATTAGATTGCTTTAGTGCTTTCAACAAATTGAATGCCTTCTTGTTCCAAGGCTGCCAAAACAGGGGTGTAGATGTCTGGTAAAACGGGTATGTGCAAACCTTTCAGTTGCCATTTGCCTTCTATTTGCAAACGGGCTGCAATGCCCAAAGGCAGGCCCACGGTTTTGGCCATGGCCGTGTGCAAAGCATCTTCTCCCTTGACCACCAATTGACTGGTGGTGAGGTATTTTTTGCCAGCCAACACATATTCTATTTCATGCACCATCACCACCATGTCTTTGTCGGTGGGGGACAATTGCCAACGGTCTTCTAGAATTTGCTGCAAGACAATGGCAGCGGGCATTTTACCGCGGTTGATCAGGGCGGGATTCTCCCATCCCAGGTACAACATTTGTTCTTGTAAAGAAGGATTGTCCAGCGCCAAACCAGCAGCACTAAAAGCGTTTTGGAAAAAAGCGGAAACCGAAAGCCCATCGGTGTCTATTTCCACATCGTCCCTTGTCAAACCCGCTTTGACCAAAGCCGACCAACCCGTGCAAAAGCCCGGGTAGCGCAAAGTGGTGCGCAAGAAGTTCTCGGCCCCCTCCAAACCATAAAGTGGAATGTAGGAAAGAGAGTCCCGGTTGGGATAATAAGCCAGGTCGGGCAA
>RDYY01000023.1 GCA_004293505.1 Sphingobacteriia bacterium
GTGGTAAGAAAGGGGCACCCATTGGCGCAAGACTTCGGCCTGGTGGGGCATGAAATTAGACACACCAAATGCCAATACTTTTCCTTGTTGTTGCAAAACTTGAATGGCTTCTGCTACTTCTGTTGGGTTCAACAGGGGATCGGGCCGATGGATGAGCAATACATCTAAATAGTCGGTGCCAAAATGTTTCAAAGATTGCTCCACCGATTGTAAAATGTGTTTGCGCCCAGTGTGGTAAGATTTTACTTGGTGGTCGGGTCGGTTTTCACTCACCATTTTGATCCCGCATTTGGTGATGAGTTTGAGGCGAGAGCGCAGGGTCTTGTCTTCTTTCAACACTTCTCCAAATTCTTCTTCGGTGGTATAGTCACCATAGATATCGGCATGGTCAAAGGATTGGATGCCCAGTTCAAGGCATTGGTCAATCATGTCGCGGTACTCGGCTTTGCTGAAACCAGCGCCCCAAGCGCCCCAACGCATACAGCCCGCAATGGGGGCCTGGAGTAAGATGGATGGGTTCATGCCACCAATTTAAGGCATAAAAAAAGTCCGCCAAAGCGGACTTTATGTTTTGATAAGGTTTTTGTACTAGTAACGGTTACCACCGCCGTAGCCACCGCCACCGCGGTTGCCACCACCATATCCACCGCCACCGCGGTTACCACCACCAAAGCCGCCACGGCTTCCGCCGCCACCGCCATAGGGTTTCTTCTTGTACTCGCCTTGGGGACGGGGTGTTGATTCGTTTACAACGATTTTGCGGTCCATGACATCGGTGTCATGCAGGGCTGCGATGGCTGCACGAGCAGCTTCATCATCGGCCATTTCAACAAAACCGAAACCTTTGCTGCGGTCGTTGTTGAATTTGTCAGTAACGATTTTTGCACTGCTTACTTCGCCATAAGGAGCAAACAGGTTTTGCAGGTCTTCGCTGGACATGTTCCAGTTCAGATTTCCAACGTAAATGTTCATCTTTTCAGATTTAGTGATTAAAAAACCAATGCTTGAACGTACCCCGAAACCCTGAAACATTTACGTGAAAACGTTCTCGAGACCTGGAACTTTCGCATTAGGACGGGTAAAGATAGGTTTTTCCCGAGAAAACCAAGAAAAAACAAAAAACCCGTCTTTTGACGGGTTTTTAAGGAGTTATGGTCTAGACCGGACTATTCGCCAATGACTTCAAAATCAATCTCGGTAATGTTGCCATTGCCAAAGTCGATGCTGGCTTTGAAGCTGCCCAATTCTTTCACCTCATCGGTGATGGAAATGCGCTTGCGGTCAATTTCATAGCCTTTTTGGTCGCGGATGGCACGGGCAATCTGCAGGGCGGTAACCGCACCAAAGATTTTGCCAGATGTACCGGTTTTGGCACCCACTTTAACGGGGGCTGCTTTCAGCACATCGATCACTTTGTTGATCTCAGCCAGCATGGCCGCTTCTTTCTTGGCTTGTACTTTTTGACGCTCCTGCAATTGCTTCAGGTTAGAAGGGTTGGCTTCTACGGCAAATTTTTGGGGAATCAAGTAATTACGGGCATAACCGTTTTTAACGGCTACCAGTTCGTTCTTTCCGCCCAGGTTGTCAACGTCTTGAATTAAGATGACTTGCATGTTCTGTTGTTTAGTCCCAGCGCCCAATCTTTTGGATTTGACTGTCTCCCGTTGCAGGGATTAGGGATGGTTCTGAATGTTTGTTTATTTCATCAAATCGGTTACGTAGGGCAGGAGGGCCATTTGACGGGCCTTCTTTACCGCATCGCTCACCTTGCGCTGGTATTTCAGCGAGTTTCCTGACAAACGGCGGGGCAACAATTTACCTTGCTCGTTCAGGAATTTTTTCAGGAATTCGATGTCTTTGTAATCAACGTATTTGATGCCGTATTTCTTGAAGCGACAGAATTTCTTCTTGGGCTTCTCCTGTTTGATCGCGGTCAGGTATTTGATTTCGTTCTTTGCCATGTTATGCCTCCGCTTTTTCGGTTACTGCAAATCCGCCATTTCTTTTCCGGTAGTTGTACTCGACGGCGTTTTTATCGAGACGGGTAATCATGTGGCGCAACACTTGTTCGTCACGGAGCAACTGGATTTTTAGTTTCTCAATGGCTTCGGCAGGTGCGTTGAATTCGAAGATCCAGTAGATACCGGTGGTCTTCTTTTGAATGGGGTAAGACAGGGATTTCAGGCCCCAGGGGTTGCTGTGCACAGTGGCACCGCTTTGTTCGGCGATGAAATCTTCGTACTTTTTCTGAGAAGCTTTAAAGTCTTCCTCAGACAGTACCGGTGTGAAGATCACCATCAGTTCATAACTGTTCATGTTGAACGTTTTGGGTTTACAATTGGGTTTTCCCAGTGGGATCCAACCGAGGTTGGATAATCTGCCAAGACAGATTTGGGGTTGCAAAAGTAGGGGTTTTGGCCAAAATGGGCAAGAAAATGCGCTAGAAATGAGGGTTAGTGGCTGAAAAAGCCTAAAAAGAAAGGGAATTCGAGCCCCAAAACAGGGCTTTTAGGTGCTCAAGCAGGGATCAGTCCTTTTTCAATGGGGGTTTCCAACCCAGGTCTGGACTGATCTTCTCGATCAAGACATAAGTGGGAAAATGATCGCTGAAACCCCCTTGGTAGCGGTTGCCGTCCCAGGTTCGCAAGGGATAGCCCCTGAAAGGGCCTTGGCTTTCTACCATGTCGGCCCGGCGGTAAATGCCTGCCGATTTAAAATGCCAGTTTTCTCGGCCTACTTGAAAAAAGCCATCGGACAATAAAATCTGGTCAAACAAACCCCAAGCATCTTGGTGGGCCAAAGTGCCCAAGCCCTTGTCCATGTATCTCACCCAGGGATTGAACAGCTGCCCTGAGCCTGGCTGGGGTATTTTACCCTTGGCCGCTAAGCCCCCCACAATACTGGGATCCGTGGGGTTGTCGTTCAAGTCTCCCATCAATATGATATAGGCCATGGGTTGGACGCGCCGAATGGAGTCCATACAGTGCTTGGCTTTTTGTGCCGCAGCCGCGCGGGCGGGCGCCGACCTTTCTTCTCCACCCCTGCGACTGGGCCAGTGGTTGACCAATACATGAAAACTGTCTTGCTGGTAAACCCCTTTTACATACAAAATGTCGCGGGTGTAAAAAGATTCTTTTGCGCCTTTGGGCAAATCAATGCGCAAGGCAACAGCATAGCAGGGCAGAAAATACAATTTTCGGAAAAGCAAAGCCACATCAACACCGCGTGCGTCCCTGGAATCAAAATGAATCACACCATAATGGGCGGGGGCTAGTTTTTCATGTTGGACCAAATGATCCAAAACTTGTTTGTTCTCTATTTCTGCCACCCCAATCAGGACTGGCGCTGGACTGCCCGCAAATTTTCCCAAATCGGACAAGACAGCAGCCAATTGGTTGGTTTTGTGTTCAAATATTTTTCTGCCATAGTGCTTGGCACCCTTGACAGTGAATTCATCGTCAAGGGTTTCAGGGTCGTCTATGGTGTCATAATAATTTTCCAAGTTATAAAAGGCCAACTGGGTCTTGTCAATGCTTGGGCCTTGAAGTCTTTTCGTTTTGGTCATGGCCAAGAAAGAAAACAAAAAGTAACAACCACATAAAAACAACAGGTAGCGCATGGTGCAAACCAAAGCGAAACCATGGGTTGGAACAAGAGAGATTCTACTTGATTGGGAGTGGGTGAGCAAACGGAATTTTTGGCCAATAAATCGCAAGCCCTTGACTTGGGCAGGGTAGAAGATTTAGTTTGTGGCATGCGTTTATTCTTGCTCTTGGGTTGGTTTTTTTGGGTCCCATTGTTTGGGATGGAGGTACTCATGGCGCAAGGTCCTGGATCCAAAAAAAAGACAATTCCCCAGGAAGATTCTGTTTTGTATTGGCACCAGGTATTGGCCGATCCTTTGGCCGATCAAACTGCGGAGTCGGCGGACCAAACCCTTTTTGTTCCTGCGCAATTGCAAGCGGGAAAAGATTTGTTCAACCGATTGACGGGGTTTCGTTGGGGCCTGAGACGATTCAGGGTGCGCAGCATTCCGCACTCATTCAACCGGGTTTACCTCAATGGCATCCCCCTGTTTTTGTGGTATGCTGGACATCCGGGGTTTTCTCGGTGGACAGGGTTGCAAGCTTTTATGCCCCGTGCTGAGCAATCCGATCAAATGGCATCGTCGGTGTTTTTGCCAGGTGGAACGGGGCAATGGATGGCCCTGGAAACCACAGCCAAAAAAGTGAGACCACAACAACAACTCCATTGGCAATTGACCAACCGTGCAGGGCCGTTTCGCTTGGGATGGAGCGGAACTTTCCCGTTTCAAGACACGGCTTGGTCTTTCGCTTGGGGCGTACAGGTGAGGGGAGGGGCATTGCCCAGTCGACCTGATTTGTGGGAACAACGCTTGGCTTATTTCATGGCTGTGGGTTACCAAAAAAATGGGCACTATTGGGGCATGAGTGTTTTGGGCAATGCCTTTGCGCAAAACAGACCTCCTGCCATGACCCAGGCATTTTTTTTGTTGTCTCCTGCAGCACCCAAAAGTTTGGGCTGGGGCATGCAAGCCGGAAAAATCAGGCGATCACATGTGCAAGTAGAACACATGCCCATTTTTACGCTTGAACACCAGTGGAAAAACACTTTGGGTACCCTTCACCAGACCACTGCACTCATCTCTGTAGGATTCACAGAAAAGCAAGGATTGGACTGGCAAGCAGCGCGGCATTGGCCCAACAGCCGCATTTGTTGCGATTGGATTGGGATGTTTTATATGCACGCAACAGCCTCCATCCCAATAAAACGGCGCATTATGTTTTGGGTGCGCAACAACAGCAGACGCAGCAATGGGCCCTGCAACACCGAATGGTCAAATCCTTTTCTCCCTGTTTTGAAGGGGTATTTGGGGCAAGGATCGAAGGACAAAAAACCACAGACCAGCCCCTCGTCAAAGACTTTTTGGGCGGTAGTACATGGATTGACAGCATTACCCCTACGGTTGTTTTCAAACACCAATCCTTGGCCATGGATGCCATGCTTCGTTTTTCATCCAACCGATGGGAGGGAGAACTACAGTGGAGCCAGCAAGCCATTTTTTGGGAGGCGCAAAGGTTTGCCCCTATTGCTTTTCACAGGCCTTACATCGATATTACCCAGCGACACTGGATGGCCCTGACCCATGTGGCGCGGTTTACCTTGATTTACAAACTTTCGGGAAAAGATTATTTCCACCTGCGCATGGGGCAGGAGACCATGCCCCCCATTTTGCGCAATGGTTTGTCTCAAAACAATGCCGTCATCCCCGATCAATTGCCTTTGCAAAAAAATTTTCACCAGTCTATTTTTTGGTACCACCAAGCCCCCAAATGGAAGTACCGGTTTTCACTTTATGCCTTTTCTCTGCAAAACGCAAGTGATTGGATGCGTTTTTACCAAGACGAGTGGCGCAGTTTTGTGGCCCTGCGCCTAAAGGATATTTCCTGGCAACACCAAGGCATAGAAGTCGCAGCTGAAGGACAATTGGCGCCGGGTCATTGGGTACAATTGGCTGTTCAATGGGGTAGACACCGCTATGCCAAAAATGCCGCTTACCAAGTCTTTAAAGACCAAGCAACACAGCTCTTGGAACAAGGTGAGGTGATGTGGCAAGGCTTGCCTTTGCCCAGTGCCAATGCTTTCAGTGCTATGTTGGGTTGGAAATACCAATCCCCTGCCCGCTTGAGCATCGGCCTAACAGCCAGTTACCTGGGAAAATCGGCGCTTTCTTATAATCCTTTGCGGCGCAGCCAGACGGCTTTCTTGTTGTCACCCAATGCGGATACTTGGTTGGCCCTGCGGGCCCCGTCTTGGGTGCCGGCACATTTATTATTGGATGCAGAAGCGGGGTTCAGTTTTAAGTCCCATTCTTTTTTTCTGAGTATCCAAAATGCTTTGAACGCTGACTTTGCTTCGGGCGGATATGAACAATTGCGCTTTTTGGTTTCGGCTCCTTTGTCCAATCTCCATCCCCCCAAATTTTACCATGTCTTAGGTCTCCAAGCTTTGCTCAGCTGGCGCTTTACCCTCTAATCTTTATCATGACATAAATCTTGAACATGAAATATATCCTTGTTGCATTGTTGATGTTGTTGGGGGCTTGTCAAAAAAAATGGGAAGCGCCAACACATCAGTGGACAGACAGTTCGTTGGCCACACACAGCTTGCGTCAAATCCGTGAAAAACACATTCCAGGCAATGTAGAAAGGATTCAAGAAGAATGGGTGATCCGCGGACAAGTCACGGCCAACGATGCCACAGATAATTTTTACAAGACCATTGTAATAGCTGACAGCAGTGGTGCTTTGCCCGTATTGATAGATGCTTTTGCCCTTCATCTGGATTTTCCCATTGGCATGCAAGTCAGCATTCGCTTAAAAGGGCTGTACTTGGGAGAATACGGCGGTCTCTTGCAATTGGGGGGAGAATTGGACTTGGCCGATCCTGTTTTTCCAGATCTCAAGGGCATTCCTGCAGCCTTGGTGCCAACTTTTATCAAAAGAGAGGGACCAAGGCCTTTGGTGGCCCCAATGGAGTATTTACCCGAGCAATTGGGGTATTGGCAACAGGCCCAATTGGTGCGGTTGGTGGGCATGGAATTGGACAGCAAAGACACGGCCAAATCTTTTGCCGACTTGGCCACCAAAACAGCCTTGAGCCATCCTTTGCGCAATTGTCAAAATGGATTGGTCTATTTGCGCAGCAGTGGATTTGCCCAATTTGCTGCTTTGGGTTTGCCCAATGGAAATGGAAGGGTACAAGGCATTTTTACAGTGTTTGGATCCCAAAAACAATTGCAAGTGCGCGACACCAATGACCTGGACATGCGTGGCCCCCGTTGTGGTTTACCTGTTCTTAAAACCTTGCTACAAGAAGATTTTGAAACCCATGGAACAGGAAAAAAATTGGGGCTGATGGGTTGGCAAAATTTTGCAGAATCGGGCAAAGAAGCATTTCAGGTGGAGTGGTTGAATGGCAACCGTTTTGCGCAAATCAGTGGCGCTTTTACCCAAGCACAGCAAATATCCAATTGGTTGATCCTGCCAGCCATTGACCTTGCTGCCACCCGACAAGAAACCCTTCAATTCAAAACGCGGGATGCCAGTGACAATGGCGCAACCCTTCAAGTCTTGGTCTCTGCTCAATACGATGGCAAGACTGAGCCATGGAAATTCAAATGGAACCCTTTAAAAGCAAGCATTTCCAAGGGCTCGGTGGGTTTGAACACCAACTGGCTTTCCAGTGGCAGCATTTCCTTGCAGGGTTTTTCCGGAAAAGTCTTCATTGCCTTCAGGTACGAAGGAGCAGATCCGCCTGATCCGAGCGCCAAAAAGACAACCCTTTTTCAGCTGGATGACATCCTGGTCACGGGACGGGAATAAAGCAGACTTGGCTTTGTCAACCTGTCAGCCCTATTGGTTTTGGTACTTTTTTTGCCATTGAGGGCTAAAATTGTTGACTATGCAAAAAGGACAGATTCGGGTACAAACCGAGAACATCTTTCCCATCATCAAGAAATTCCTCTATTCTGACCACGAGATTTTCTTGCGTGAGTTGGTGAGCAATGCCACCGACGCCAGCCAAAAAATCAAAACCCTTTCTTCCATTGGCGAAGCCAAGGGTGAACTGGGTGACCTGCGCATTGACGTAACCGTAAATGCCAAAGAAAAAACCATCACCATCGAAGACCGTGGGGTGGGCATGACCAAAGAAGAAGTAGACAAATACCTGAACCAGGTGGCTTTCAGTGGGGCCGAGGAATTCCTGAGCAAATACAAGGACGCCAGCATCATCGGCCATTTTGGCCTGGGTTTTTATTCGGCCTTCATGGTGGCTGCCAAAGTGGAAGTCCTGACCCAGAGTTACCAAGCCGATGCAGCAACGGTTTATTGGAGCTGTGATGGATCTCCCGAATTTGAACTGTACGAAGTAGAAAAAAGAGACCGCGGTACCCGCATCATTTTGCACCTGAACGAAGACAGCTTGGAGTTTTTAGAATCAGGTAGGGTCAAGGGCATCCTGACCAAATTCTGTAAATTCTTGCCCATTCCCATCTATTTCCACGAAGTATCAGAAGAGAAAAAAGACGACAAAAAAGAAGGCGAAGAAGTGGCCGAAGCGGCGGTGAACAATACCAACCCCATTTGGGTCAAAAAGCCTTCTGAACTGACCAAGGAAGACTACGAGAAATTCTACCGCGAACTCTATCCCTTTGGTGAAACCCCCTTGTTTTGGATTCACCTGAACGTAGATTATCCCTTTAACCTCACGGGCGTACTCTATTTCCCCAAAATCAAGCAGAGCTACGAAATCCAAAAAGACAAGATTCAGTTGTACTGCAACCAAGTCTTTGTGACCGATGAAGTCAAAGACATTGTGCCAGAATTTTTGATGCTGTTGCACGGGGTGATCGACAGCCCAGACATCCCTTTGAACGTGAGCCGTTCTTATTTGCAGGGCGATCCCAACGTGAAAAAAATCAATGCCCACATCACCAAAAAAGTAGCCGATAAGTTGGACGAAATTTTCCGCAATGAAAGAAGTGAGTTCGAACAAAAATGGGAGAGCTTGGGACTGTTTGTCAAGTATGGCATGATGACCGACGACAAGTTCTTGGAAAAGGCCAACAAGTTCTTGGTGATGGAAGATACCACAGGCAAATTCCATACCCTGGAAGAATACCGCAACGCTACCGATGCTTTGCAAAAAAACAAGGAGGGTAAAAATGTCATCCTCTATACCACTCAACCCATTCAACAAGACGCTTACATCAAAGCTTGTACCGACAAGGGTTACACGGTGGTCAAGATGGAAACCCTGGTAGACACGGCTTTCATCAACACCGTTGAAATGAAATGGGAAAACGTACACTTTGTTCGGGTAGACGCCGATATCGTGGACAACTTGATTGACAAACAAGAAAGCAACGAATCGGTCTTGAGCAAAGACGATACAGAAAAGCTAAAAGGCCTCTTCACTTTCGAGATTCCCGAATTGCACGTGACAACGGAGGTGAAAGGGCTCAGTCCCAACAGCGCCCCCGTTGTGGCTACCCGTCCTGAATTCATGCGCCGCATGAAAGACATGGGTGCTGCGGGTGGTGGCATGACGGCTTTTTATGCTACCATGCCCGATGAAGTAACTTTAACGGTCAACGGTAATCACCCCATTTTCCAATCCTTGTTGAAAGCAGAAAATGCCGACTTGCAGCAAAAGCAAGTACGCAACTTGGCCGACTTGGCTTTGTTGAGCCAAGGATTGTTGAAGGGCAATGACCTGACCAATTTTATCCAGCGTTCGGTGGAAATGATGCAGTAGCAGCACGCAGGTCAAGTACTTTTATTTGTAAACTGACCTGGCCCTGCCATTCGTTTTCATCAAGGGTAAAAAGCATATCAAATGGTTCTCCCGATGCTACCAAAGGCATGTGAGCAGCCAGGTTGAAACCAATACCACTCAAGGAGATACCCCCTTGTTTCACTTGAAACCTGAGGTGTGTCTCCTTGACTATTTTAGACCCATTGTTGGTCACGCCCCGGGCCACCCATACGGGCTTCATGTTCTCGGGGCCAAAGGGTTCCATTTGGGCAATGATGTTGTACAAGGCAGGACTGATGTCGCTGAACTTTATTTCGCCATCCACCACTTGTTCTGGAATCAACTGTTCGGGCAAAATGCGTTCGCTCACGGCTGCTTCAAAAGCGGCAGTAAACGCAGGTATGTTTTCCGGCAAAAGGGAGAGGCCGGCGGCCGCGAAGTGGCCGCCATAAGCGGTCAAATGGTCACGGCAGGCATGAATGGCTTCGTATAAATTAAATCCCACCACACTGCGGGCACTGCCTGTGGCCAAATCACCACTTTTGGTCAATACCACGGTTGGTCGGTACCAAGTCTCGGTCAGGCGACTGGCCACAATGCCTACTACGCCTTTGTGCCAGCCTTCGTGGTACACAACGGTTGATTTTTTATGGGCCAATGCGGGGTCGGCTTGCAACATGGCCAAAGCCCCTTCGGTGATGCTGCTGTCTTTTTCGCGTCGATCGGTATTGTCGCTTTGCAAGATGCTGGCCAAGTCTTGGGCAGTGGATTCATCCTGGGCCAAAAACAATTCCACCGCTTTGCGGGCATCGTCCATG
>RDYY01000371.1 GCA_004293505.1 Sphingobacteriia bacterium
GAGTCAATTCGATTTTCAAAAATTCAAAACACCTACTGGTACCACCTTACGCTGTAAAGGTTGGGTACAGGAAGCCGCTTTGCGGATGTTATTGAACAATTTAGACCCAGCTGTAGCCGAACGCCCAGAAGATTTGATAGTATACGGTGGCCGTGGAAAGGCGGCAAGAGATATTCCCAGCTTAGAAAAAATTATCCGCTGTTTAGAGCAACTAGAAAATAACCAAAGTTTATTGATTCAAAGTGGTAAACCAGTGGCAGTGTTACAAACCCATGAGGATGCTCCTAGGGTATTGTTATCTAACTCGCAGTTGGTGCCCAATTGGGCCACTTGGCAGCATTTTGATGAGTTGGAACAAAAGGGATTGATGATGTACGGACAAATGACGGCCGGAAGTTGGATTTATATTGGTTCCCAAGGTATTGTACAAGGAACCTACGAAACCTTTGCAGCCGTGGCCGATAAACATTTTGGTGGTAGCTTGGCAGGCACGCTAAGTGTTACTGCTGGGTTGGGTGGCATGGGTGGTGCTCAACCCTTGGCCATTACCATGTGTGGTGGGGTAGCCCTATGTGCCGAGGTGGAAGAGTGGCGGATAGATAAGCGATTAGCAACAAAATATTTAGATGAAAAATGTACCCATATTGATGAAGCCATAGAAAAAGCTTTGGCCGCAAAACAACAAAAAAAGGCATGGAGCATTGGGGTTTTGTGTAATGCAGTAGAACTGCTACAAGCATTGATAAAAAAAGGCGTGGTGGTGGATGTATTGACCGATCAAACAAGTGCACACGACCCACTAGTAGGATACTTACCTCATCAAATACCTGCAGAAGAAGCTGTGCGTTTGCGTGAGCAGGATAAAGAGGCGTATTTGCACCTAGCATATGAAAGTATGTATGTGCATACCCAACTGATGTGTGCCCTGCAGGATACAGGCAGCATTGCGTTTGATTACGGAAATAATTTGCGTGCAAGGGCATTGGAATTTGAGCAAAAAAATTCCACTTCTGCAGCCGTGAAAGAGTTTGAAAAGACGTTGTTGCATCGGTCGCCCAAGGGTACTACCTCTCAGTTGTTTCCGGGATTTGTACCGGCTTATATACGCCCCTTATTTTGCGAAGGAAAGGGCCCATTTAGATGGGTAGCATTGAGCGGCGACCCAAGCGATATAGCCGTTACAGATGAAGTGATTAGAAACCTATTTCCACACAATGCTAGTTTACAACGCTGGCTCACATTGGCACACGAAAAAATTAGTTTTCAGGGTTTGCCGGCACGTATTTGTTGGCTTGGCCAAGGCGAACGAAAACTGGCGGGTTTGGCGTTTAACCAATTGGTACGAGAAGGGCGAGTTAAAGCCCC
>RDYY01000024.1 GCA_004293505.1 Sphingobacteriia bacterium
TCTTCTTGCTTGATGAGTTGGTTGATTTTTTCCTTACGGGCATTTTTTTTCTCTTCTTTGGCAATGGCCGATGGGGAAGCCGTTCTGTTTTGGGCACCCGAGTGAAGGGCCAAAAACACCAAGGAACAAGTGAGGATTTTTCTCAGTACCATATGCGCTGTTCTCGGTAAATTTAGCGCAAAAAACAGCTAATGACTTCACAAATTATTTATACTGGCGCCCTCCGTACCGAAGCCACGCATTTGCAGAGTGGTTCCACCATCCAAACCGATGCCCCTACTGATAACCAAGGCAAAGGAGAGCGTTTTTCGCCCACCGATTTGCTGGCCACTGCCCTGGGGGCTTGCATGGTCACCACCATGGGCATCAAGGCCCAAACCATGCCCCTGGCTTTGGATGGCACCCGGGTTGAAGTCACCAAGGTCATGGTGGCCGATCCTCGCCGCATTGGAAAAATCATTGTGACACTGCACCTCCCGGCAAGCATCGGGGCCAGTGAAGAACAAAAAATGATTTTAGAACGCGTGGCCCGCGCCTGTCCGGTAGAACGCAGCCTGCACCCCGACCTGGTCTTGGAACTCAGCTTTAACTGGGCGGGTTAAGCGCAGCCAATGCTTGCACCACAAGGCTCACGGGCAGTCCCATGACGTTGTAAAAATCACCTTCAATGGCAGCAATGCCCACCACCCCAATCCATTCTTGGATGGCATAAGCCCCTGCTTTGTCGTAGGGAGCATAATGGTCAATATAAAAACACAATTGTTCTTGGGTCAGGGGATGAAAGCGCACGGAAGTGGTGGCAGCAAAATGGGTTTCAGTTGTTCCCTGCAAAATCACCACACCGGTAATGACTTGGTGGGTTTTACCACTCAAAGAGGACAGCATTTCCAAAGCTTCGGCCCGGTCAGCAGGTTTGTTCAGGATCTTGTCCCCAATGACCACAATGGTGTCTGCCGCTAAAATGGTTTGGCCCGCTCTGCCTTGGCTGGCCAATTGTTGTTGTACGGCCAAAGCTTTTTGGCGAGCGATCTGAACAGGAATTTCAGTGGGCGGCAAGAGGGGGTCAAAGCTTTCATCTGCATGCGAGACCACTACTTCAAAAGGGATCTCGGCCCATTCCAACAATTGTTTGCGGCGCGGACTTTGTGAAGCCAAAACCAAGGGTTGGATCTGCAACATGGGATCAAGGATAAAGTCTAAAAAAAAGCATGGACAAAATACCGGCGAACATGCACCATTTGATCACGGAAGACAGTTGGTGAAAATCTTTGGCTACTTGGGCCACAAACAATTGGCGCAAGACCCACAACAAAGGCAAGACCATCAAGACCACACAATAAACAGCACTGATCCACCAACCCAAGCCCAAAGCATATACTTGCAACAGCAAGAGACTGGCCACCAACACCACGATCCATACCGCCACAAATACTTTACTGGCATTCAATCCCCACACAATGGGCATGGTCCGACACCCATAGCGCCGATCTCCTTCTATGTCTTCCATGTCTTTGATCACTTCTCGGATCAATGAAATCACAAAAGCAAAACCAGCATACAAAAAAGCCAACCTAAAAAAGCGTACTTCTTGGTGCTCTACCCGCAACCACTGATCCAGGTGCAGGGGGTGCTTGGCAAAAAACAGCACCAACAAGACCCAAGCCGTCAGCAAAGAGATCAAGACATTGCCCACCAACAACTTTTTTTTGAGGTCGGTGGAATAAAACCAAAGGGCCATGACGGCCACAAAATTGCCCAAAACCAAGTGCCAAAAACTGGGCAAAGGAAGGGCCAAGACCGTGCAAAACAATCCTACCAGGCTCAAAAACAAATGCCAAAAAATGACCCAGCGCCGACTGATGATGCGGTTGACGACTACTTTGTTGGGTTTGTTGACCTGGTCTATGTTTTGGTCAAAATAATCGTTGATGGCATATCCTGCTGCTGCTATACAAACAGAAGCGATGAGCAAACAAACAAATGAAAAAGAAAAAATATCTTTTGCGGCTTGCGGATAGATGCGACCGTAAATGCAGGTCTCAAACAACAGCTGGGTCAGGGCCACAAATACCAGGTTGGGCCAACGGATCAATTGAAAAAAAGCTTTGGTGAGTCGCAAAAAAGAAGATTAAGGGCACAAAATACAAAACACCCCGCTTTATCGCGAAGGGATCTGGAAATCGTCGTGCCAGTCGCCCCGCAAGCGCAAGACCTTTTCAATCACTTGGCGCACACAGCCCATGCCCCCATTTAATTGAGAGATAAACACAGAAAGGGCTTTCACTTCTTCTGCCGCATCTGCTGGGCAACAGGGCAAACCAGCCAAGCGCAGGGCAGGCAAGTCGGGGACATCATCGCCCATGTACAAAATCTTTTCTGGGGCTGTAATGGGAATCTGCAAAACCCTTTGCAAAACAGCCGCTTTGTCTTTTACTTGAAAATGCATTTCGGTCACACCCAGTTTGGCCAGCCTGTCCGCCACTTCTGGGGCATGTCCGCCCGAAATGACCACAACCCGATAGCCTTTTTTGATGGCCAATTGCAAAGCATAGCCGTCTTTGATGTTCATGCGACGGGCCATGAGGCCACCGGGCATGACCAGCAAACTGCCGTCTGTCATGACCCCATCCACATCAAAAACAAAACAAGTGATGGCAGCAAAATCGGGTATAGCCATGCTGAAATCTAAGGATTATTTCTGGTTGTCCCGCCATTCATAGACCCAAGCACTTTGGATCATTTCCAAGTGCCCTTCGGTACTTTGTTCCCGGGTCCCTTCAAAACGGGGCAAGGTCAAAATCCATTCCAAGAGATCGGTGAAACGAATGCGGTAAATGCGGGCTTCTGTGAATTCATCCCCAAATTTCTCATAGAGTTTTTGGGCAATGTCTTCGTGGTCGTTCCAGTAAATGGGGGGTTCAAAATGGCTCATGTGTTTGCACTTAAATTTTTATTCGCCCAGGAACTGGGTTTGGTCGGGAAGGGTAATGCGGATTTCTCCAGAACCGGCTTGCAACATGCATTGGCAACCCAGTCTGGAATTGATCCGGGGGTTCACGGCCCGGTCTATAAAGTCTTCTTCTCTGTCGTTCAGTTCTTCGATGTGTTCAGCTCCTGCTTCAATATACAAATGGCAAGTACTGCAAGCACAAACAGCCCCACAATTGTGGTGGAGTTCTATGTTGTTGTCCAAACAAACTTCCAATAAACTTTGGTCAGGTGCAATGTTGGTCAAGGTGACGGGGGCCAGGTCTTTTTGTTCAAATGCTATGTGTAAGGTATACATGGTGCGTATTTGGGCTGCGAAAATAGAAGATTTGTATTAACCCCATAAAAAGGATTTGGTTTAAACCCCGCCCAAGAACCAGCCCCTACCCTTTTTCCTTTGTGTCCATGATGCTTTGGCTGAACTGGTTGTACCACAACAACAAGTCGGGGTGGTTGGCCAACAGCTTTCTGTGCAAAGCCAAGGCTGCTTCACTTTTGCGCCATGCGGGCCCTGCTTGGGCCGCAGCCGGCTTTAGGTGTTCCAAACGCAAAGCCGTTTGGGCAATGATGCCCTGCAAGAGCGAGAAGTCCAGTCCCTTTTCTTGTAAATAAAGGTCGGCCAAATGGTAAAGGTGGTTGGAAAAATTGGACACCCAAGTAGCCATGAGGTGAAGTTCTTGGCGTTTTTCATGTTCAAGGGCTTGGACGGTTGTAGACAAACATGCAGCAAAAGCCATTAATGCAGGCAAGTCCGCCGGGTTGGCTGCTTCTACCACCAAGAAAGGGTTTCCCCAAGGCGCTGGGCTGGAACCAAACATTTGAACGGGCCAGAGCACGCCTGATTTGGCCTTGGTTTCTATCAAAGGCGCCATGCCGGCACAGTGCAAGACCCAAGCACCTGGTTTCAACACCAATTGAGCGGCACATGCTGCCAGGGCAGATTCGGATACACACAATACATAGAGATCGGCCGATGGGTCTATTTCAGACCAGGCTGAAACAGGTGCTGCCCCGCAAAGCGCCGCCAATGCTTGGGCTTTTTTTTGGTCTCGGCCATATACCTGTTTTACCGCCATGCCTTTGGCTGCCATGGCTGGCCCCAAAGCCTGGGCCAATTGTCCCGTTCCCACAAGAACGATGGTCTTATCTTTACCCCATGAAACAACATTGGACGCAGCGCTTGGCATTGGCATATTATCGAACAAAGATAAAGACCATCGAAAGACTGTCTCCCAGAAAAGCCGCCGACGTGGCTTTCGATTTGTTTTGTACGCCCAGGCCCGGCAAGGAATCCGTGCCCCAACCCCCCATTTTTGAAAAAGGCAAAGCCCATCGGCTCAAAGTGGGTAAGGGCTATATTCGGGGATTTCATTGGTCTGCGGATCGGCCCAAGCCCAAAACTGTTTTGATTGCCCACGGTTTCAGCAGTCAATCCTACAAGTTTGACAGTTATGTGCGGCGCTTGTTGGCAGCGGGATTTGATGTGGTCGCTTTTGATGCGCCCGCCCATGGACTCAGTGATGGCAAAAGGGTCAATGCCTTGGAATACCGCAACGCTGTCTTGGCCGTCATGGACCATTTTGGCCCCCTCCATGCCATCGTTTGTCACTCTTTTGGGGGATTGGTGAGTGCATTGGCCTTGGAAGAACGCTTGCCTATGGCCAAAACAAAATTGGTCTTGATCGCTCCGGCCATTGAAACCAAGGCCGCCATGAAACAGTTCTTCTCGGTCATACCCGCATCAGCAGCCGTTCAAGCAGCATTTGCCCAAAAAATAAAAGACCTTACCGGCAAAGACCCCGCACATTTTTCTTTGTTGCGCGTTTTGCGCCAACACCCCATCCCTACTTTGTGGATCCACGACCGCCAGGACCAAATCTGCTTGTTGGCCGATGCCATGCCCCTCTTGGCCAACCCACCCCAATGGGTAGAAACCTTTATTACAGAGGGTTTGGGGCACAACCGCATCTATCGCGACCAGGTTACCAAAGAGCGCATCTTGGCCTATTTAGAAAGGGACTAAGGGGCGATATTTTTTGCGAATCCCTGCTTTGGCCTAATATTGCACCCAACGGTGAACGCATTAAAGCCGTTGAATGGAAAGCAATATGGCCAAGAATTTATTGATTGTTGAGTCCCCTGCAAAAGCAAAAACCATTGAAAAAATCCTGGGCAAGGACTTTGAAGTGAAGAGCTGTTATGGCCATATCCGTGACCTGGAAAAAGACGACATGGGCATTGACGTGGGCAACCATTACCAGCCCCGTTACAAAGTACCCGAAGAGAAGGAAAGGGTAGTAAAAGAATTGCGCCAATTGGCCAAGAAAGCCGATGAAGTGTGGTTGGCATCGGATGAGGACCGAGAAGGAGAAAGCATCAGTTGGCACTTGGCCGAGGTCTTGGGCTTGGATCCCGCGCAAACCAAAAGAATTGTGTTCCACGAGATCACGGCACCGGCCATTAAAAAAGCCGTGGCCAACCCCCGCCGCATCAACATGGACCTGGTCAATGCCCAACAAGCCAGAAGGGTTTTGGACCGATTGGTGGGTTTTGAACTCAGTCCCGTTTTGTGGCGCAAAATAGGCATGCAACGCAGCCTCAGCGCCGGGCG
>RDYY01000372.1 GCA_004293505.1 Sphingobacteriia bacterium
CTCAATAATCAATCTCGAGTTTCAATCTGTCTTTGAGTTCTTTCAACAAAGGATAGGTCTTGGCCAAATGTTCAAATTTTTCTCGGCTGGTCAGTCGCAGGTGCAAGGGCACATTTTCTTGCTCACCTGCTTCAACCAACACATCAAATTGAATGGACCGGTTATTAAATTTTCTTTGCAATTGGTCCAGCAATTCCGTTTTTTCTTGTTCAATGAATTTCTGTGCTGTTAAAGCTGTTACCCGCACGGTAAAATGCTGTTCATTGTCCAAGACCAAACCAGCAATTTTAAAAGTTCCCGCAGCGGAGTGCTTCAGTTGCTTTTCCAATTGGCCTGTATAACCTTGCCAAAATTCCAAGAGTGCTTCTTGGGTCAGTGGCAGGGCCTCTGGTATTTCATTGACCGTATAGGACTGACCTACTTTTTGTCTGATCATGTCCAGCATGCTGGGTTTGGCCTTGTTGGTATCAGGCAAAGGCGGTAAAAGGCTGCGGTCTACAAACAATTTGGCTTCGGTGTTCGTACTGGAAGGAGATGCTTGTTGTGGGGTGACTGCAGCGGCTGCCAGGGGTGAAGCAGTGGAGGGGGCCAAAGAAGCAATGGGTTGCAAGCGCAGGGAAAGGCTTTGGTCAACCTGTCGTTTTTTCAAGACCTTGCCTTGTTCTACGGTTAGTGTCAATGCCTGTTGCAAAAAACTGAGTTTGATCAAGGCCAATTCAATGTGGAGTCTTTTGTTGCGGGCCATCTTGTATTGAACTTCTGTGTCGTTCAACACATTCAAGGCACTGACCAAATAGGAGGTAGTGGTTTTTGCAGCAACCGCCTGGTACCTTGCTTCCTGCCCTTCTACAACATCTAAAAGGGCCGCTGCTTTGGCATCCTTGCACACCAAGACATTGCGGATGAATTCGGCAAATCCGTTCAAAACCAAATCACCTTCAAAACCCTTTCGGTTGATTTGGTCAAACAACAACATGGCCCCTGCCATGTCTTGGGCCAACAACAAATCCAACAATTGGAAAAAATAATCGTCGTCTAAAATATTGAGGTGTTCTAAAGTATTCTGGTAGGTCAGGCGACCATTGGTAAAACTCACCAATTTGTCCAGGAGGCTCAAAGAGTCTCTCATGCAGCCCTCACTTTTCTGGGCAATGACTTGCAAAGCTGATTTGTCTGCATCAATGGATTCCTTGGTTACAATCTCTTGCAGGTGTACAACTGTATCGTTGGTGGTGATCCGCTTGAAATCAAAAATTTGGCATCGGCTCAGTATGGTGGGCAGGATCTTGTGCTTTTCGGTAGTCGCCAAAATAAAAATGGCATAGGGAGGTGGCTCTTCCAAGGTTTTCAGAAAAGCATTG
>RDYY01000373.1 GCA_004293505.1 Sphingobacteriia bacterium
GTCCGTCATTTCTTGTCGAAAAGCGGTTAAAGCGGCTTCGTCCTCGCAATTGTCCAAGCGGGTGTACAAAGACAATCTTTCGCTGATGCTTTCAACATAGTCATCTGGAATCAAGATTTCCAAGTCGGTATCAATGGTGCAATCGCTCACAAAATCATCTTGGCGACTGATCTCTTCCTGGAACAATTCTTTGAAAGAAGTCCTTTTCAGTTCTCGAATGGCTTCTTCCAATATCTTCTGGTACATTTCAAAGCCAATCTCGGCCATGAACCCACTTTGCTCTCCGCCCAACATGTTGCCCGCACCCCGAATGTCCAGGTCACGCATGGCAATTTGAAACCCGCTGCCCAAATCGCTGAACTGTTCCAAAGTTTGGAGGCGCTTGCGCGAATCGGTGGGCAAAGTTCCCAAGGGTGGGCACATGAGGTAACAAAAAGCTTTTTTGTTGCTGCGCCCTACCCTGCCCCGCAACTGGTGCAAATCACTCAAGCCAAAATGGTGGGCATTGTTGATCATGATGGTATTGACATTGGGAATGTCTACTCCACTCTCTACAATATTGGTACAGACCAAAACATCGTATTTGCGGTCAATGAAATCCAAAATCCTTTCTTCCAATTCGTGGCCTTCCAATTGGCCATGGGCAAAGCCCACACTCAAGTCGGGGCAAAGGCCTTGGATCATGGCCGACATCTCGGCCAAACCCTGCACCCGGTTGTGGATGAAGAATACCTGTCCTCCCCTTTCTGTTTCATAATAAATGGCCTCACGGATAAAATCGTCGTTAAAGACCCGCACTTCTGTTTGGATGGGCTGGCGGTTGGGCGGGGGCGTATTGATGATGCTCAAGTCTCTTGCGCCCATCAATGAAAACTGCAAAGTCCGCGGGATGGGAGTGGCGGTCAAGGTCAGGCAATCTACATTGGTCTTGAGGGTCTTGAGTTTTTCTTTGTGTCCCACCCCAAATTTTTGCTCTTCATCAATGACCATGATGCCCAAGTCCTTGAACACCACTTCTTTGCCCAACAGGCCATGGGTGCCTACAATGATGTCGATGCTTCCTGCCTTGAGTTTCTCCAAAGTGGCTTTTTTCTCCTTGGTACTTTTAAAGCGGTTCAAATAATCAACCGTAACGGGAAAGTCTTTGAGTCGATCCGAAAAAGTTTTAAAGTGTTGGAAAGCCAAAATGGTGGTCGGTACCAAAACTGCCGCTTGTTTGCCGTCTACGACGGCTTTGAAAGCGGCGCGAATGGCAATTTCAGTTTTACCAAAACCCACATCGCCACACACCAAACGGTCCATGGGGGCTGGGGCTTCCATGTCTTTTTTCACATCGGCCGTGGCCTTGCTTTGGTCGGG
>RDYY01000374.1 GCA_004293505.1 Sphingobacteriia bacterium
GCCCATGTGGCGCTGCTTTCAAGCCACTGCCCAACCCAGTACATTCAAAGCCATTTTGCCCCGCATCAATTTAATGGACAAGAATACGGCCCGCAACGAATGGCAACGCCGTTCCGAATTGTTTGACTTGGCCAAGGAAGATGCCGTACCGGATTTGGAATTCAACCGGGTGCTTTGGCATGGACTAAAAGGCGATGACATTCCTTTTCCAGGCCCCCGCCGCGCAGCATTCTTTAAGCCAAAACCCAAGGCAGACAAGGACGATGATTGATGTTAATCGTTGCTGGCTTTGACAATTTTGGTGGCTATTTTTTCTCGGCCATCTGTTCCACGGGCCAGGACCAAATAAACCCCTGCGGCCACTTTTTTACCGGACTGGTCCCTGCCATCCCAAGTGGCTTGCCCACCCAAACTGCGCACCTGAGCCACCAGCCTGCCATTCAATTCGGTAATTTTAACCCAGGCATTTTCGGGTAGTCCGCGGATGCCAATCAATCCTGAAAAGCCCGGTAGTACGGGGTTAGGGAACACATCTACTGAAACGCTCGCGCTGGCTTCTGTGGCTTGGCTGCGGTAACTGGATAGGCCTGCCGGCGTGGCAAAAAATACTTCTCCCGTTTGGGGCAATATGCCAATTTGTAAAACTTCATTGTTGAGCAAAGGACTGTTCTGTACCGTAAAATGGGCCAAAACTTGTTTGCCATCAGGGGAGAGGAGATATGCCCCGTTGCGGGTGCCGGCCCATTTTCGGTTGGCACCATCTACCGCCAAACTCAACACCGTTTCTTGTTGCAAAAGCCTGCCAGAAAACCGGCCTTGTTGCACCACTGGAATGATGGCATCACAAGCATTGCCTTGGTAAAGCTGGTCATTGCATACAATCAAAGCCAAACCGTCACCTGTGCCCACCCAAATGCTGCCGTCTTTGTCGGCCACCATACTGTATACATCAAGATGTGGCAAATTGCCTTGGCCGCTGCCGGGTTGAAACAATTTCCAACGGTCATCGCTGGCCGAAGGGCTGCTGTTACCGGGATGATAAGCCACCAACCCCAGACCAGGTGCTGTCAACCAAATATTGCCTGCATCGTCTCCCATGACCCTATTAAAACCTTGTTGGGGCAATGAAAAGGGGGGCCTAAAGCCAGCCCAATTTCCATTGCTGAGGCGCAACTTAAGGGGCAAGGTCGTTTTGGGATTACTGGCCCAAACTTCGTTTTTGGGACTTACCCAAAGGCCACTCACCCAACATCCTTCTTGTGGTGTAGAGCTGTTGGCTAAGCCACTGTTGCGCGCATCAAACACGGTGGTTTGATTTTCTCTTTTCCAAACCAATCCATCCCCTAAGCTGCC
>RDYY01000025.1 GCA_004293505.1 Sphingobacteriia bacterium
TGGGATTTTCGCATCCTGCACCGATTTGGTCCCGTGAACCAAGGGTTTTCTGAACTCTTTGGTTTGGACCAAGCCAGCATGCGCTTGGGGGCCGATTTTGGTCTCAGCAACCATTTGACCCTTGGCTTTGGGCGCACAACATTTAAAAAAGACGTGGACGTATTTTTGAAATACCGCTTGTTGCAACAGTCTACCGGGCCTTCTGCCCGTCCCATTAGTTTGGTAGCGGTTTTGGGAACCTCTATCCAAACATATAAAAACCCCGATCCAGCCAAACCCATTGGTTTTGACCAACGCGCTGGATATTATGTACAATTTTTGGTTGGCAAAAAAATCAACTCTAAGTTTTCGGTGCAGTTGACGCCTTCGATAGTGTTCCGGTCCAAAGTTCCAGTTAACGACGACAACACCGTTTTTGCCCTGGGATGGGGCGGTCGGTATAAAATTTCCAAGCGGGTGGCTTTGGTAGCCGATTACGCCTATGTGTTCAATGGTTTTGTAAAAGAGCAAGGCGCCAATCCCTTGTCCTTGGGCGTGGACATTGAAACGGGTGGACACGTGTTTCAACTGCATTTTTCCAATGCACCTGGCATGAATGAAAGGGCCCTCTTGACCGAAACCGCCAACACTTGGGGCAGCGGCGAAATCAGGTTTGGCTTTAATCTTTCAAGGATATTCAACCTAAAAAAGCGAACTTAGCGACCAAATCAAATTGATCGTTATGCGCTCCTTTTTGCGTTTTTCTCTCTTTGCCTTTTTTGCGTTGTCAACTGTGCTGGTCTTTGCGCAAGCAAAGGATACTGCCAAAGCAAAACCCAAAGTTGGTGGACCCTATTTGTTGATCAATGGAGAGTGGGAACTCTTGTCCTTGCGCCGCCTTCCTGCGGACTCTTTTCGCATCGTCTATCCCAACAAAATTCCTTCTATGCTTTTGCAAGCCGACAAACAAATGGCTTCTGGACAAACAGGTTGCAACCGTTTTCAAGGCAAAGCTACTTTGACCAAAGACAGTGTTTCCTTTAAACAACCCATGGCCATGACCATGATGGCTTGTCCTGGCCAAGGCGAAAAATATTTTACCCAAGCATTGCAAGCAGTGAACAAATATGCTTTCAAAGGGGGCTATTTGGTCATGTACCAAAACAGCAAAGAAATCATGCGGTTCAAGCGCATCACCACCCCGCCACAGCCTGTTAAGAAATAAAAAGAGCACAAGGTTAAACCTTTGCTGCTTTGTCCTAAAAAAACCAAGGTCCGCGCGACCTGTAAAAAGATTTTGATGAGTCCATTGAGTCAAATGGCCGAGACCCTGATCGGCAGTGAAATAGTGAAACTGGGGAATGCCATCAATGAACGCATTCGCCAGGGGGAGACCATTTATAATTTTACCATCGGAGACTTTAATCCCAAAATTTTTCCCATTCCAGCAGAATTGGAAAAAGCCATTCATGCAGCGTACGAAAAAGGGTATACCAATTATCCAGCAGCAGAAGGCAACCTGGCTTTGCGACAAGCCGTGGGCAAGTTCATCCAAGACCGAGAGGGCCTGGCCTTTTCGCCCGATGAAATCCAAATTGCTTCTGGCGGAAGACCTTTGATTTATGCGTTGTTCCGGGTGTTGGTAGACAAGGGTGACAAAGTCATTTATGGCGTACCCTCTTGGAACAACAACCACTATGTGCACCTGACCCAAGGGGAACACTGTTTGATTCCTTGCACGCCCGAAAACGATTTCATGCCCAGTCCAGCCGATATTCGGGCACAAATAAAAGACGCGGCTTTGGTTTGTTTGTGTACCCCACAAAACCCAACGGGCACAACGCTTTCGGCCGCTGCTTTGAAAGAAATTGGCGAAATCATTTTGGCCGAGAACCAACGCCGGGGACCTGCAGCCAAGCAGTGTTACCTGATGTTTGACCAAATGTATTGGACCCTCACTTTTGGGGAAACCGTTCATGCCGATCCCATTGGTTTGAATCCCGCCATGAAAGCCTATACCATTTACATTGATGGTATTTCAAAAGTATTTGCCGCTACTGGTGTTCGGGTGGGTTGGGCTTTGGGCCCTGCCCATGTTATGGCCAAAATGAAAGCCATTTTAAGCCACTTGGGTGCATGGGCACCCATGGCCGAACAAATAGCTGTGGCTGAATATTTGGGACAGACCCAAGCCATTGATCGTTATCTCTTGTCTTTTAAACAAGCCATTGCCTTGCGCTTGAATGGTTTTTACGATGGCATCATGGCCCTCAAAGCCCAAGGCCATGCTGTAGATGCCATAGCCCCACAAGCAGCCATTTATTTAACGGTAAAATTTGACTTGGTGGGCCTCAAAACAGCCGACGGTCTGTTGTTGGCGGACCAAGCCGCAGTAACCGATTTCATTTTGCGCGAAGCCAAAGTGGCCATCGTACCATTCTCTGCATTTGGTGCAGGCAAAGACAGTCCTTGGTACCGCTTGAGTGTGGGAACAGCTGTGGCAGAAGACATGCCAAAAGTAATGGCGAACTTGGCGCAAGCCTTGGGTCAACTCAAAAAATGAAGACCAATAAGACCGCAGTTATAGGAGGATAGGCATCAATTTTTTCCCACTACAAACACAAAGGGCTTGTTGGGAAAATCTTGTAATTGTTGTTGGATGCGGTGGGGTTGGGTAAGGATGCGGTGACGGTTCAGGTCCAGGACTTCATTGGCTTGGCTAAAACTGGTCCAATTTTCTACAGTTGATAAAAGGCGCATCATCTCTGCCAAGCTGCGCTGGCGTTCAGCCGCAGGGAGGTATTCTAAATCGGTCAACAACAAGAGGTCTCTTTTCATCTCAATGTTTTGGACAACCGCAAAACTTGGCTTTTTTGTTTTTTTCAAACACACCACAAGCGCTGGCTGTTGTGCAAATCAATAACAACAAGAGAAGAATTTGGTTGGCCCTAACTTTCATGTGCTTGAAAATACCAAAATTGAGGGAAATCTCGTTTGAAGCAGACTTTGTTGAATGATTTTAACATAACAAGGGTTTTGGTTGCACCATTGGACTGGGGGCTGGGCCATGCCACCCGTTGCATTCCCATTGTGCGGGCCCTCTTGTACCAGGGCTATGAGGTTGTTTTGGCCGCAGAGGGCAAAACAGCAGCCCTTTTGCAAAAAGAATTCCCCCAAGTCTCTTTTGTGGAGTTGAAAGGCTACCGCATCCGCTACAGCCAAAAAGATGATTTTTTGATGACCTTGGCCCGACAATTGCCCAAGGTCTTGCAAACCATGCGCCAGGAACACAAATGGTTGATGTCATTGGCGGTGGAAGAAAAAATTGACCTGGTCATTTCCGACAACCGCTATGGCTTGTGGCATCCCCACATTCCTTGCATTTTCATGACCCACCAATTGCAGGTCAGGACACCTTACCGGTTTTTGAATGGTTGGGTGCGTTGGATCCATTACCGTTTCATTGAAAAATTTGATGCTTGTTGGGTGCCCGATGTCAAAGCCTGGCCTGGACTGGCTGCTTCGCTCTCTCACCCCCGTTGGTTGCCCAATTTACCCGTGAGCTACATTAAATTGTTGTCGCGGTTTGTCCCCAATCACTTGCCTATCAAGTTTACTTGTTGTGCCCTTTTGTCTGGACCCGAACCCCAACGCACCATATTGGAATCCATGCTGGTAGAGGCTTTCAGTGAAATCACCGATCCCATTCTGCTCATTCGCGGCCTTCCAGAAGGGGGGCCTGCCTTGGATGTTCCTGCCAACGTTACGGTGGTGGACCATTATACCAATGATTTGTTGGGCTATGCCATCCAGCGCAGTGAATACATTGTTTGCCGCAGTGGCTATACTTCTGTTATGGAACTGTTGAGCTTGCGCAAGAAAATGATTTTGGTGCCCACGCCCGGACAAACCGAGCAAGAATATTTGGCCTTGCAGTTGATGCGACAAGAGCTGGCCCTTTCTTTTCCGCAAAAAGGTTTCTGCCTAACAGCTGCTTTGGCCGCAGCCAAAAACCATGCTTTTGCTACTGTTGATTTACCCGTTTTTGAAGAAAAACAGTTGCCCGATTTGATTGCCCAGTCTTTGCAAAAATCCTTGACTTAATTTTGCAGGCCATGCGCAACCAAAAACCCGCTTATGCTGCAGCCATTGGAGCCAATTTTATTTTTGGCAGCAGTTTTGCCAGCATCAAATTCTTAACCCCTGGTTATTTGCCACCCCTGGCCCTGAACGGGATAAGGGTTTTGACCAGCATCGTCTTGTTTTGGTTGCTCTATCTTTTTTTTAAACCCAAAGTGGCATTGGACCGCAAAGACCTGCCTCGTTTCTTGGCTTGCGCCATCACGGGCATAGCCATCAACCAGGTTTTTTTTGTGAAAGGCTTGTCCCTTACTTCTGCCATTCACAGTTCTTTGTTGTCTTTGGCCACCCCTATTTTCATCACCATTGTAGCGGCCATTGTCTTGAAAGAAGGATTCACCCGTTTCAAAGCCTTGGGGCTTTTGAGTGGCGTCAGTGGGGCTACCCTTTTGGTGCTCAGCAAGGACCTGTCGCAAACGGGTACCCAGGTTTGGTTGGGTGACCTCTTGATTTTGATCAACGCCATTTCTTATGCGGTTTATTTGGTTTTGGTGAGGCCCTTGATGGAAAAATATGCTCCCATTCAAGTGTTGCGTTGGGTCTTTACATTTGGTGCTTTCTTTATTCTCCCTTTGGCTTGGACCGATTTGGGCCAAACCGACTGGACCCGTTTTGATGCGGTAGAATGGACGGCCTTGGCTTGGGTAGCCGTAGGCGCCACTTTTGGGGCTTATCTCTTGACGGTTTACAGTGTATCTTTAATTGGCTCTGCGCAATATGGCGCATTCATTTATACCCAGCCTGTTTTTGCTGCTATCGTGGCCATGCTGTTTGCTGGTGAAACTTATTCTTGGACCAAAGCCCTTGCAGCCGGTTTAATTTTTATGGGGGTCTGGTTGGTCAACAAAAAACAAGCCGCTACAGATCGGGCACCAATACTGGTGGCCGAAAAAAAATAAACTGCTTAGGGCTTTGCGCAAAATCTTTCCAGAGTTGTACATCGGCCCTGACCACAAATACTGCTCCGGGAGGCATGTGGTCAATTTTGGTAGGGGTCAATTCATTGGCATAATCGGTGATGCCAGGGTTGTGCGCAAAAACCGCTACCCTTTCCCAATCCTTGGGTAGGTCTGCCAGGGCAGCAGAAAATATTTCTGGGTCTGCCATGTAAAGCTGGGGTGCAGCCACCAAAGCAGCAGGAGGCAAGCCCAAGCCTGTTTGAAAAATCTGGGCCGTGGCTTTGGCCCTTTCTGCCGTGCTGGTCAACAAATGTTCCGGCAAGCAATCTTTTTGTTGAAACAAATGTGCAGCCATTTCCTTGGCCTGTGCTATCCCTTTGCCCGTTAATTGCCGGTCAAAATCGTTTTGGCCCCAAGCTTGTTTCTCGGTTTTGGCGTGGCGCACCAACAACACAGTTTTCATGCACCAAATCTACCCCTTTGCG
>RDYY01000026.1 GCA_004293505.1 Sphingobacteriia bacterium
ACATGAATTGGCTTCTCATACCTTTTACCACTCTCAGTTTGAAGAAGCCCATTTGCAGCAGTCCCGTGAAACCCTTGCTGCCATTGGAGAACAGCCCGTTGTGGGCTTGCGCATGCCCCGCCTAAGACCCGTAGAAATGGCTGCAGTGAAAGCCGCTGGCTATGCCTATGACGCCTCCATCAACCCCACTTTTTTGCCTGGTCGTTACAACAACTTGCACTTGTCCAGGACCCTGTATGAGCAAGAAGGCATGAAACGCATTCCCGCAGCCGTTTCACCCCATTTGCGGATCCCTTTGTTTTGGTTGGCCTTCAAAAACATGCCTTATGCACTCTACCTGCGCTTGTGTCGGCAATGTTTGGAAACCGATGGTTGTTTGAGCCTTTATTTTCATCCTTGGGAATTTACCGATGTCAGGGGTTGGAACCTGCCCACTTATACCACACGCTGGTGTGGCCCAGATTTGTTGGCCCGCTTGCAACGCTTGCTCCAAGACCTTTCGCCCCACGGCGAATACAAGCGCATGGCCGATTATGCTGCCGCGCATCCCAGCCCCTGAAGCCATTTTTAGGCGCCACCCACCACTGGTCAAGTTTTGTTTGTTGGTTTGACTAATATTTAGATATTTGTCTAAATATTAAAACATTCATTTTGAACCTCCTCTTCAAAGCGTTGAACGATCCCACACGCAGGGAAATCTTGGAACTGCTGAAGAAAAAAGATTTAACGGCTGGTGAAATTGCTGATCGCTTCCAAATTTCCAAGCCCAGTATTTCGCACCATTTGGATTTGCTGAAGCAAGCCGGCTTGGTCTCTGCTGTGAAAGAAGGACAATACCAATTTTATTCCATCAACACCACGGTCTTGGACGAAGTGGTGAAATGGATGATGCAATTCAAAAAATAAAACCATGAAAAAGAAATCCATCAACAACCTACTGGTGACCCTCTTGGTCGACACCATTCCCACCCATTTTAACTTAGCAGGCAAGGCCGATGGTTGGGGGCCCAAATCCACTTTGGTGGGCACGTCCATTTTTCTTTCTCTCTTGAGTATTGGCCTGTATGCCCTCATGACCAATATCACCAAATTGGATCCCAAAAAGTCTGCTGGTCAAAACCCAGTTTTGATGCAAAAAATGGGTTTGGCGGTTGTGGCTTTGCTGAGCCTGGTGCAATTGATCATTGTACAATCCAGCTTGGGCCAGGGACAATTTTTTGATCACCTGATCATCCCAGGGGTGGGCTTGCTCTTTGCCGTCATGGGCAATTACATGCACAGCCTCAAACCCAATTATTTTGCTGGCATGCGCCTGCCCTGGACCTTGGAAGACCCCGAAAATTGGCGCCTGACCCATCAATTGGCCAGCAAATATTGGGTAGGGGGCGGATTGCTGGTAGCGGCCTTGGGGTTGTTTTTGCCCCTGAAATGGGGATTGGTGGTCTTGTTGGTGTCCAGCTTTATATTGGTCTTGGTGCCCGCCATTTTTTCTTACCGTCTTTTTCAACAGAAAAAAAAGCAAAACGGCTAACCCTCCCCACTTAACTTAGGGCATGAATTATTTGGCCCATGCATACCTGAGTTTTGGTGAGCCAACTGTGCTTTTGGGCAACATGATCAGTGATGATATCAAGGGTAAAAAGCAATTTGATTACCCCCCTGGTGTACAAAGGGGCATTCAATTGCACCGGGCTATTGATGCTTATACCGATGCGCATGCCGTCACAAAAGCGTTGAAAAAATTCTTTGCTGCAGAAGTGCGTTTGTATGCGGGGGCTTTTGTGGACGTGGTCTATGACCATTTTTTGGCCACTGACCCCACGGGACCAAGCGCTGCAGAATGGATGGCTTTTACCCAAGACACCTATGGGCTGTTGGCGGATCAAGCCGAACTGTTTTCGCCCTATTTTGGCAAGGTTTTCCCATATATGCGCGAGCAGAATTGGTTGTACAATTACCGCTTTGACTGGGGCGTAGAGAAAAGTTTTGGGGGGTTGGTGCGCAGGGCCCATTACTTAAACCCCAACCATGGTTGTTTTGCTTTGTTCCAAGCCAACAAAGCCAGCATGGCACCTTTGGCCCAACTGTTTTTAGCAGATGTTAAAAAGTTCAGCCAAGAATGGCTGGCAGAGCACTTGCCCCAATAGGGACTTATATTTGCCAAAACCATTGCGATGTCAGGAAAATTTTTATGGTTGGCTTGTTTGCTGACCACTGGATTGGCTGCCCAAAACAAACCCACAGATTTAGACAAATCACCCATGGACATGAGTTATTTGCCCATGAACTATCCTTTGCTGAAAATGAGTGGAAAGGCCAAGAACCAACCCCTGGCCCGGGTGGTTTATGGTCGGCCCGCCAAAAATGGCCGTGAGATTTTTGGGGGCATCATCAAATACAATGAAATGTGGCGCTTGGGGGCCAATGAAGCCACTGAATTGGAATTGTTTGTGCCTGCCCGTGTGGGCGGAAAATCCCTGCCCAAGGGACGTTATACTTTGTATTGCGTGCCGGCAGAAAACAAATGGACCATCATTGTCAACAAAGACAATTATGCCTGGGGCAATTTTTCTTACGACAACAAAAAAGATTTTTGTCGCATTGATATCCCTGTAGAAAAAAACCCAGAACCCAACGATATTTTCACCATCTATTTTGAAGAAAGCAATGGCAAGACCCAATTGGTTTTTTGTTGGGACACCGTTAAAGCCAACCTCCCCATTGCCATTGCCAACAAATAAAACAAAACCATGAAAACTGCTACAGTATACATCCATGCTGGTACCACACCCGATCCATCTACTGGTGCCATCATGACCCCCATTTACCAAACCAGTACCTATGTGCAAGAAGCACCTGGTGTGAACAAAGGATTTGAATACGCCCGCAGCCAAAACCCCACCCGGCAAGCATTGGAAGAAGCTTATGCCGCCATAGAGCATGGTGCATTTGGCTTGGCTTTTGGCAGTGGTGTTGCGGCAACCGATGCCGTGATGAAACTCTTGAATCCTGGTGATGAAGTCATTTGTGGCAACGACATGTATGGCGGTACTTACCGCCTGTTTTCTAAAATCTATGAAAGGTTTGGCATCCGTTTTCAGTATGTAGACACGGGGGATTTGACCCAAGTAGCAGCGGCCTTCTCGCCTGCCACCAAATTGGTTTGGGTAGAGACCCCCACCAATCCATTGATGAACATCACAGACATTGCTGGTGTGGCAGCTTTGACCAAGGCACGCAAAGTGATGCTTTGTGTGGACAATACTTTTGCCTCTCCCTATTTGCAAAACCCATTGGACTTGGGCGCCGACATCGTCATGCATTCGGCCACCAAATATTTGGGTGGCCACAGCGATGTGATCCAAGGGGCTTTGATGATGAATGATCCGGCCATTCGAGAACAATTGTATTTTATCCAAAAAAGTTCCGGTGCTGTGCCCGGCCCCATGGATTGCTTCTTGGTGCTGAGGGGCATCAAGACCTTGCACTTGCGCATGCAAAGACATTGCGAAAATGGCCGGGCCATTGCCCATTATTTGCGTGCCCATCCCAAAGTTGCCCGTGTGTACTGGTGCGGTTTTGAAGACCATCCCCACCATGCTGTGGCGCGCCAACAGATGCGGGATTTTGGGGGCATGCTCAGTTTTGAATTGAAAGACGAAAGCCTGGAAGCCGCCAAAAAAGTCTTGTCTTCTACCCACTTGTTTTCATTGGCCGAAAGCTTGGGTGGCGTAGAAAGTTTGATCAATCACCCAGCTTCCATGACCCATGCTTCTATTCCAAGAGAAAAAAGATTGGCCAATGGATTGAGCGATACTTTGATTCGTTTGAGTGTGGGTGTAGAAGACGCCGATGATTTGATCCAAGACCTGGCCCAAGCCCTTGGATGATGAAGGACCAGGACCTGCGGGCTTTCTTGAACCAAAAAGTAAAATGGTTTAACCAACCCCATTTTATTGAGAGCGATCCCATTGTGGTACCCCATGGCTTCAAGGCCCAAGCAGACATTGAGATCAGTGGTTTTTTTGCTGCCATTTTTGCTTGGGGCAACCGCACTACTATTATCAACAAAACCAAAGAATTGATGGGGCGCATGGACCATGCGCCCCATGCTTTTTGCTTGCAGGCGTCTGCGCGGGAACTAAAAGGCTTGGAAGGGTTCAAGCACCGCACTTTCAACACCACTGATCTGTTGCACTGCGTCGCTTTTTTTCAACAACACTACCAAGCGCACGACTCATTGGAAAATGCATTTCTGCCCAAGAGCGGAAAGCCAAAAGACATTGAACAAGCATTGACCCTGTTTCACGAACGATTTTTTGCCGATCCCGATGCCCCCGAGCGCACCCGCAAACACGTATCAACTCCTGTTCGAGGCTCCTCTTGCAAAAGATTGAACATGTATTTGCGGTGGATGGTGCGGCAAGACAAAAAAGGAGTGGATTTTGGGCTTTGGAAAAATATAAAGCCCGCACAATTGATTTGTCCTTTGGATGTGCATGTGGCGCGCGTAGCGCGCCATTTGGGCCTCTTGCAGCGCCCAGGAGCCGATTGGGCAGCAGCCCAGGAACTAACGGCTGCTTTGCGGCAGTTGGATTCAAAGGATCCGGTGAAATACGATTTTGCTTTGTTTGGCTTAGGTGTTTTTGAAAAAATGGGTTGAGTGCAGCTGGACCTCTGTAGCAAGCCCCAAGACCATTACACTGAACAAGCAAACCACCGGTGCCGCCGCTGAGCATTACTCTTCCAACAAGCGATCCACCCTTTCAAACACGTAGCCCTTGTTGCGCAGCAGGCGAATCATTTCGCGCAAGCGCAAATAGAATTTGTCTTTGCGGCGAGGATCTGTGCCCGCGTGGACCAGCAAAATACTGCCGCTAAAATTCTTGGGTTGGGCACTGGCTTCGGTCATGGCTTGTAATAAGCTGGAACTGCTGCGATAAGCTTTTCCCATGTCGGGCCAGGTATAATCGGCATTGGTGCGGGTGCCTGGTGTAAAACTGAACAACTGCAATCCTTCCCAAGCCGACCAAGTGGCAATGGAATCGTTCCACCACTCATAAGGTGGAATAAAATATCGCTGGGTGGCCCAGGCAATGCCCAAGCTGTCCATGGACTTTCGGTTTTGGTCCAAATCTTTTTTAAATGCGGCATAACTGACCAACAAACTGTCGCGGCGGTTCCAATCGTTGTAAAGCAAATGCTGGTCGCTGTGTGGGCCCAGCAAATGGCCTTCGGCTTGTAAGCGTGACACTTTAGGGGCCACAGCAGGACTGCGGTAAGCCCTGCCCGTAAAGAAAAATCCAGCAGGAATTTTTTCTGCGCGCAAGGCTTTCATGATGGTGTCCAAGCCTTCGGTAAATTCATCGGCAGTAAAGACCAAGGCCAATTTTTGTTTGCTGGCCGCGCGCACCAAAGCCCCGTTTTGCCACAAGCCATGTGCGGCGCGCGGCGCAGGTTTTTTGCCCTGGGCTTCTTGGGCCGCCAATAAATAAGTCAAGACAGCTGTTCCATCCAAAGTGGGTTCATTGGTACTGTAGTCGCCATAGTCGTCGTGGTAAACAGCCAAAGGACTTTGGAAAGCAACGTATTCATCGGCGTCTTTCAGTTGAATGCCAATCAAACCATTGAAAATAGAAGCATAAACAGGCCCGTCAACCAAGCCGCCATAAATGGGATAGTTTTTCAAATGCGTAAAGGCCGAGTGGGGGTCAATGGGGTGATCCCCTGTTTGGGGCAAACCCACAACCATGCTGGTTCCCCAGGGATTCATGCCCAAGACCCAATCCAAGCAGGCTTGTTCCAAGGCTTGAAAAGATGGGTCACCACTGGCTTGTCGGTACCAATAACATTGCAAGGCAAAAGCCACGGTTAAATTGTTGCTGCACCAAATAAATGGGATGCCCCGGTTGAAAGCATTGGAATGGGCTTTTTGCGCCACCGCTTGAATGCCTTTTTTGTACCAATGCAACAAGCTGTCGCGTTGGCGCCCCACGGCCGTGCGCAATAACTCGGCATGGCCCATGTTCACAAATGGATACCACTGGTAGTGCGCGGCCGTGTCGCGGCCCAGCCAAGGGGTCATTTTTTCCATTTGTGCGTAAAGAAAAGCTTGAGAACGGGCAGCAGGATCATCGGGGGCTTGGGCCGCAAAAGCCCATTCCATGTCATCGGTCCAGTTTTCCTCGGCATAGATATATGGAGAACGCACACTGGCCGTTTGGGTAACACCGGGTTGGCGCAAGGCAAAGGCCAAAGCTGTTCTTGACCTTTCGCGGTAAAGCAGGGCCATGGGGTCACCTGCCATGGGGTCACCTGGTAAGAGCCGAGCAGCCAGGCTGAAAGCCGCACTGTACTTGGCTGCCGTAGAACTGGTGCCCGTGGTGGCATTCATGAACTTACCCCTTTGTTGTGGCAAGCCATTCACAAAATAGACTGGCCGCTCAAAGCCGCGACCATAGTAGGTATCTTCTTTGGGAATGCGCATGCCCATGTGGTCGCGGTCGTCTCCCAATTGGTTGAAGAGCCATTGCGGGGCC
>RDYY01000380.1 GCA_004293505.1 Sphingobacteriia bacterium
GGTCCGCATTACCCGGTTTCTTTGTTAACACCTGAATTTCTCTCGCCCAAAACCAGGGCAGCGCATTTGCCCCATTACCTGGTATTGGACCTGGATCCCAAGCCCTGACCCTTTTTCCCTATTTTTGCCCCATGTCGGAAGTGTTGATTATCCTGGTCTTGATGCTCTTGAATGGCTTGTTTTCGATGGCCGAGATAGCGCTGGTGAGTGCCCGCAAAGCCCGCTTAGAAGGCCAAGCCGCAAAGGGCGACAAAGACGCCAAAAGAGCCCTGCAATTGGCCAACCACCCCGACACATTTTTGTCAACGGTTCAAATTGGCATCACCCTAATAGGTATTTTAACGGGTATTTTTTCGGGAGATTCTTTTAAAATTCCCTTGAAAACTTGGCTGGAACAATTCTCCTTCTTGGCCCCTTACAGTACGCCATTGGCCACGGTCACCATTGTTGTCATCATCACATTTTTTACCTTGGTATTGGGCGAGTTGGTTCCCAAACGCCTTGGGCTCAGCAACCCAGAAGCCATTGCCAAATGGGCTGCGGGACCCATGCAATGGTTAACTACCTTGACCTATCCTTTTATTTGGCTCCTTACCAAATGCTCGCATTTATTGGTGAAAGCCCTGAACATCAAGTCCAGCGACAGTCAAGTAACGGAAGAAGAAATCAAAGCCATCATCAGCGAAGGAACCGAACAAGGCACCATTGAAGAGGCCGAACAAGAAATCATTGAAAGGGTTTTTCATTTGAGCGATCGCAACATTGCTTCTTTGATGACCCACCGCAGCGACATTGAGTGGATTGGTGTTGAAGAGACCGTGGGTGCAGTAAAAGCCCGCATGGACAAGATGATACATTCTGTGTATCCAGTATGTGAAGAAGACATTGACCACATCAAGGGGGTGGTATCCATCAAAGATTTGTTTCGGGCTGACCCAGCAACACCCGTAGCAGAATTGATGGACGAAGCCATGTATGTACCCGAAAACATCACGGCCTACCAAGTCTTGGAAAAATTCAAAGAAACCCGCATTCACCAGTGTTTCATGGTAAATGAATACGGCAGCATGGAGGGCATGATCACTTTGAACGATATTTTAGAAGCCATTGTAGGCGACTTGCCCCAAGAAGAAGACATTGATTTTGAAGTGGTAGAAAGAAGCGATGGCAGCTTTTTGGTAGATGCCCAAATCCCTTTTTATGAATTCTTGGACCGTTTTGACCAGACCGATCTCATGGACCCAACGGCCACAGAATACAATACCTTGGCTGGTTTCATCATTCACCAATTGGAGAAAATCCCCAAAACAGGGGAAGAACTTA
>RDYY01000381.1 GCA_004293505.1 Sphingobacteriia bacterium
TTTTGCCCGACAAGGAAACCGAGGCAGCCAAGTACAAAGACTATTTTGCTTTTGAAGAACCCATTCACAAAATACCTTCCCACCGCATCTTGGCCATTTTGCGCGGATTCTTAGAAGGCTTTTTGCGCATGGCCATTGCACCACCCGAAGAGATGGCTTTGGCTTTGATGGAAAAGCATTTGGTGGTCAACCAAAGCGCTGCGGCTGTGCAAGTGCAGAAAGCATTGAAAGAAGCTTATCGCCGTTTGTTGCAACCCAGTTTGGAATCGGAATGCAGAACGGTTTTGAAACAAAAAGCCGATGAAGAAGCCATCCAGGTTTTTGCCGAAAACCTGCGCCAACTCTTGTTGAGTGCTCCTTTGGGATCCAAGCGGGTATTGGCTTTGGACCCTGGATACCGCACGGGTTGCAAACTGGTTTGTTTGGACGAGAAAGGCGAGCTCTTGCACCATGACCTGATCTATGTGCACGAAGCCAACCGGTTGTCTTCCAGCGAAGCCTTGGTGCGACACTTGGTAGATCAATTCAAGGTCCAAGCATTTGCCATTGGGGATGGCACAGCTGGCCGAGAGACCGAACAATTCATCAAGAAACTGGGCCTGGGCTTGCCGGTGTTTTTGGTAAACGAAGACGGGGCTTCAGTGTACTCCGCTTCGCCCATAGCCCGAGAAGAATTTCCCGACCAAGACATCACGGTGCGCGGTTCCATCAGCATTGGCCGTCGCCTCATGGACCCCTTGGCCGAATTGGTCAAGATAGATCCCAAGAGCATTGGGGTAGGACAGTACCAACACGATGTTAATCCCTATCGCCTGAAAGAAAAATTGGACCAAACCGTTGAAAGCTGTGTGAATGCAGTGGGCGTTAACCTCAATACTGCCAGCAAGCAACTCTTGCAATACGTGAGTGGCATCAATGAATCGGTGGCCGAAAACATTGTGGCCCACCGCAACAAGATTGGGGCTTTTGGCTCGCGCCAAGAATTGATGGATGTACCCCGTTTGGGGGCCAAGGCATTTGAACAATGCGCCGGATTTTTGCGCATTCCTGGTGCGGCCCACCCCTTGGACGCCAGTGCAGTTCACCCAGAAGCTTATGCCGTGGTGGAAGCCATGGCGGCCGCAGCTGCTTTGCCTTTGACGGCTTTAATGGGCCAAGCGGCCGCCATCGACCGCATCAATCCCGCGCCCTTTGTTTCTGAAAAAATTGGCCTCTTGGGCTTGAAAGACATTTTGCAAGAATTGAAAAAACCAGGCTTGGATCCCCGCGACCCGCTCGAGCAATTTGAATTTGCAGCAGTGTACAGCATGGAGGACTT
>RDYY01000027.1 GCA_004293505.1 Sphingobacteriia bacterium
AGTTGGCGCACTTACCGAGAAGGCACGCTGCCCGCCAGTGTGCAACAAGAAAAAGCTCCCATCATAGTGACCAATCCCCTTACTTGGGACAGCCAAAAGCCAAGTGCCACCCGCGATGAAAACGAAGGCGGCATCCTGCTGAATTTCAACCAAGTATTGCCCCGCTTAACAGGAGCCAGTGTAGCAGGCAGGGTGATTTGGTCCGAGCGCCCCCATTTTTTTGGGAGTGCTTTTTACACAGACAGCAATTACCATGTGGCCGACATGAACTTGTTTTACCTCAGCATTCGCAAAGATGCCCAAAGAAGGCGCGACTTGTTTTGGAAAAAATAATCAGTTCCCGTACACACTCAAAAACTTGATGCGCATGATTTTGAGTTGCTCCCAGTTGTAATCGTATTCGGCCAATTCTTCTTGGGCCACTTGCAAAGAACTGGTTTCACAGCTTTTGAAATATTCAATGATTTCATCCTGGTCGTTGTCGTCCAACCACTCATCAATGGCATAGTCCAAATTCAGCCGGGTGCCGCTGGCAGCAATGGTTTCCATTTCTTCCAGCAATTCCTCCAGCTTCAAACTTTTGTTGCGGGCAATGGTTTCCAAAGGAATTTTCTTGTCCACATTTTGAATGATGTAAATCTTGTTGCTGCCCGCATTGGCCACGCTGCGCATGACAAAATCATCCGGTTTCACAATATCATTCTCCGCAACATGTTGCGCTATCAAGTCAACAAAGGGTTTGCCATATTTCAAAGCCTTGCCCTTGCTGACCCCTTGGCATTTTTCCAATTCAGACAAACTGGTGGGATACAGGGTTGCCATGTCTTGGAGGGAGTTTTCCAAGAATATCACAAAGGGAGGCAAGGATTTTTTCTTGGCTTCTTTTTGCCGCAAGTCTTTGAGCTGGGCAAATAATTTTTCATCTGCAGCCGCTCCTTGTTGGGAAGCATTTTCAGCTTCGTCATCGTCGGCATTGGCTTCTTCAAACAAATTGTTGAGGACAATTTTAAAGGACTTGGGTTTCTTCAAAAACCCAGCTGCTTGTGGCGTTAGCTTCAACAAGCCGTATTCTTCAATGTCTTTTTGGATCAGGTTTTCCAATTGCATTTGGCGCAGCAAGGATTGCCAAAAATGGGGCTCTCTCTCTTTGCCCGAACCAAAAACGGGTAGGTTTTCGTGGCGGAACAAACTGATCTGGGGGGTGAGTTTGCCCAATAAAATATTCACCACATAATCGGTCACAAAGCGTTCGTCCAAAGCTTGGATGGCTTTGAGGGCCAGGACCACTTCGGCCTTGGCCTCTGTTTTTTCTTTGGGGTTTTTGCAATTGTCGCAAAGCCCACAATTTTTCTCGCCCCAATCTTCCCCAAAATAATGCAGCAATACTTTGCGGCGACACACCCCCGATTCGGAATAAGCCACCATTTCATCAATCAATTGGGCGCCTACTTCTCTTTCACTCAAAGGCTTGTCCCGCATCAAGTGTTCCAGTTTGGAAACGTCTTTGTGCGAATAATAGAGTACACAAATGCCTTCCATGCCATCTCTCCCAGCGCGACCCGTTTCTTGGTAATAGTTCTCAATGGATTTGGGCATGTTGAAATGGATCACAAAGCGGATATCGGGTTTGTCTATGCCCATGCCAAAGGCAATGGTGGCCACAATGACCTGCACGTCTTCGTTCAGGAATTGGTCTTGTCTTTCGGCGCGCAATTTTTGGTCCAAGCCAGCGTGGTAGGCCACTGCTTTGATTTTATTGGCCACCAATAGTTCGGCCAATTCTTCTGTGGTCTTGCGGTTAAGTGTATAAATGATGCCGCTCTTGCCCTTGTGCTGAGAGATGAATTTTACGATGCTCTTGACCGTTTGCTCTTTTTGGATCTTGGGCTGGATCTCGTAAAACAGGTTGTTGCGGTTAAAAGAAGAAATCAATACTTCGGGGTTGCGCAAGCCCAGGTTTTTCAAGATATCGCTTTGCACTTTGGGCGTTGCGGTGGCCGTGAGGGCAATCACCGGAATCTCTGCATTGATGCTGTCCATCATTTCACGCAAACGGCGGTACTCGGGCCTGAAATCATGTCCCCATTCTGAAATACAGTGGGCTTCGTCTACGGCAAAAAAAGAAATGTTCAGGTCACTGAAAAATTCCAGGTTCTCTGCCTTGGTCAAGGTCTCGGGCGCTACGTACAAGAGCTTGGTCTTGCCTTGGGTTAAATCGTCCTTAACGGTTTTGATCTGGGCTTTGGTCAAGGAAGAATTTAAAAAATGCGCCACTTCATCGTTCTCGCTGTAGCCCCTGACCAAGTCTACTTGGTTTTTCATCAATGCAATCAAAGGAGAAACCACAATGGCACATCCCGGCAAGACCAGGGCAGGCAATTGGTAGCAAAGGCTTTTGCCACCACCCGTGGGCATGATAACAAAGGTATCTCGGCCAGAAAGCAGGGTTCGAATGGCTTTTTCTTGCGTGCCCTTGAATTCAGAAAAACCAAAATACTTTTCAAGAGCAGCATGGATATCTGTATCGGTGGTCAAGGCCTTGGTGGCCCCGTTGTTGGTGGGAGCGGTTTTCCGAACGCTGGCTTTTTTGCGGGGGACGGAGGGGGAAACTTTGGTCATGAGAATGCGGTCTGTTTGCGGTCTGTTGAATCAACTCAACCCAATAAGTTAAGATATTTACACAAGACTTCCCAGAATTGTTGGGAAATCGGGCGGGAAATACCCCTTTTTTTCGGGGGGAACGAAGTTAACAAAGGCGGGGGGGATTACCCTTTCAAAGCTGTTAAAGTTTACCTTTGGCCCATGAAGCCATCCCTCCTAGACCTGGCCAAAAAAACCATCCAATTAGAAGCCCGGTCCATAGCGGCTTTGGAAGGGCTATTGGGCAAGGATTTTGACGCCATTGTTGATGCCATCCAGCATGCCAAAGGCCGTTTGGTGGTGAGTGGCATTGGCAAATCAGCCATTGTGGCCCAGAAAATTGTGGCCACCCTGAATTCTACCGGTTCGCCTTCCCTTTTCATGCACGCCGCCGATGCCATTCATGGTGACCTGGGCATGGTTACCCCCGATGACGTGGTCATGGTCATCAGCAAAAGTGGAGAAAGCCCAGAAATCAAGGTCTTGGTCCCCTTGATCAAAAATTTTGGCAACCCCCTGATTGGCATGGTGGGCAACAAGAATAGTTTTTTGGCACAAGCTGCCAACTGGGTCTTGGATACCACCGTTGACCAAGAAGCCTGCCCCAATAATTTGGCACCCACCAGCAGTACTACCGCCCAGATGGTCATGGGTGATGTTTTGGCCGTTTGCCTGATGGAGAAAAACAATTTCAAGGACCGAGACTTTGCCCGCTTTCACCCCGGTGGCAATTTGGGCAAGAAGCTTTACTTGCAAGCCGGTAGCTTGGCAGCCGCCCAAGAAAAGCCTGCAGTCTTGGCCCATGCGCCGCTGCAAAAAGTAATTGTAGAAATCACCCAAAAAAGACTGGGCGTAACGGCTGTGGTGGACGAAATGAACCAATTAAAGGGCATCATTACCGATGGTGACCTTCGCCGCATGCTGGAGAAAACCACCAATTTAGCAGGTTTGACCGCCAAAGACATCTACAGCAAAGACCCCGTTACCATTGGGCCCGATGCACTGGCCATTACGGCTTTGGACCTGCTGAGGGAAAAATCCATCAGCCAATTGGTGGTGGCCGAAAACGGTCAATACTTAGGCATTTTACACTTACACGACCTGGTGCGCGAAGGCCTGGTATAAAACAATAAAGTCATTTTGCCTTCGTTAGTGAAAAGCTTAGTATTGCACCCATTAACAAAGGTTTAAAATCCATTTCTAACGATGAACAAACACCATTATGTGGCCATCATGGCCGGGGGAATCGGAAGCCGTTTCTGGCCCCAAAGCCGCACCGGTTATCCTAAACAATTTTTGGACATCCTCAACACCGGTAAATCCCTGATCCGCTGGACCTATGAGCGTTATGGTGCTTTTATTCCCAACGAGAATATTTTCATTGTTACCTCTGAAGAATACGTACAAATTGTAAAAGACCAATTGCCCGAATTACCTGCAGAAAATATTTTGGCCGAGCCCAGCCGCAAAAACACCGCACCCTGTGTGGCCTATATCTCATACAAGCTTTTGCAAAAAGATCCCGAAGCCAGTTTGGTGGTGGCCCCCAGCGACCACATGATTTTGGACACCGACGAGTTCAAAAAAATCACCTTGCAAGCTTTGGATTTTGTGGGCCAAATCAAGGCCTTGGTTACTTTGGGCATCAAACCCACCCATCCCAATACCGGATATGGTTATATCCAGCACGAAACCTTGCAAGCCGGAGAAGGCATTTACAAAGTGAAAACCTTTACCGAAAAGCCCAACCTGGAATTGGCCAAGACCTTTTTGGCCAGTGGTGACTTTTTGTGGAATGCGGGCATTTTTGTGTGGCAGGTAAAAACGGTCATGAAGGCCTTTGAAATGTACCAGCCGGAAATGTATGAGCTTTTCGACAACGAAAAAGCCGCTTTCAATACGGCCGATGAAAAAGCCGCCATTCAAAGAATCTATCCCTTGTGCACCAATGTATCCATCGATTTTGCCATCATGGAAAAAGCCGAGAACGTCTATGTCATTCCTTCTTCTTTTGGCTGGAGTGACCTGGGTACTTGGAACAGTGCGTATGAAAATTTAGAAAAAGACTATTTGGGCAACGCTGTTACTTCCGACAACGTGATTGTGATTGATGCCACCAAATGCATGGTGTCAGCACCCAAAAACAAACTCCTGCTCTTGCAAGGCTTGGACGATTTTATTGTCATTGATACGGCCGACGTCTTGATGATTTGTAAAAAAGAAAAAGAGCAAGCCATCAAAGAATACGTGGCCGAAGTAAAGCGCAACAAAGGAGACCAATACCTGTAAATCCGTCACCATGTCATTGATCCGTACAGTCATTACCGGAACAGGGAGCTATATTCCTCCCCACATCAAAACCAACAAAGACTTTGCGGAACAAACATTTTATGCAGAAGACCATGAAAAAATAGCCACCCCTTCTGCTGAAATTGTTGAGAAATTCAAAGACATCACGGGCATTGAAGAAAGGCGTTATGTAGGCCATGCTTTTTTGGCATCCGACATGGGTGTCATTGCAGCCAAACACGCCATTGAAGATGCGGGCATTGACCCCGAGACCTTGGACCAAATCATTGTGGCCCACAATTTTGGGAACGTGATCCGGGACACCATCCAGACCGATGCCGTGCCTTCTTTGGCCTCTCACATCAAACACGGTTTGGGCATTGTGAATCCCAATTGTGTGGCTTATGATGTTTTGTTTGGGTGCCC
>RDYY01000382.1 GCA_004293505.1 Sphingobacteriia bacterium
TGTGTGGGCCAGCATTCCGTCTGCCCGCAACGTTAAGCTCAATACGAAGGAATATTTGTCAATTTAAGTAAAAATGTTCGAAAAGCGGTCGGTCTGCCAGACGGTAGGAACAAACAAGAAGTGTACGTAAGATACAGCTTACTCGTCTGCCCACACTTGCACAAAACCTCGTGTTGTGTGCAGTATTTCTCCCTCAATACTTGACAGTTGCCGAAATAGAAACACTAGTTTTGTTAGTTATTGAGGTCACCGGTCGCCAATTATTTTTATAGTCAAGCCACCATGCCTCCATTTTTGAGTTCGCAGTGTTTGTCCAACCAATATTTGGTCTATATGTTGTATGGTCTACTTCCTTTCCATTGACCTTAATTTTGGATTTGCTTTCATTGTATGGTATTTTAAGCCACTCAACCGCTACAAAAAAGTCTTTCGAAGGAATAAGGATTTTGTATTTTTCTAGGTTTATATCGATTACCTTACTATTTGTTTTTACTTCAATAATTTGGTCGCACAAGTCTGTCGAAGGTGATTTCGTTATTTTGTCTATGTCGTAAATACGAATTCTAAATATTGTTTTTTCAGGGTAAAGGAAGGCGTTGGACATTCTACAGATTTTAACCTCCGTCAAAGTCGAGTTTTCTTCCTTTACCTCAAAATGTTGAGCTAATTGAGTTTGATAGCCAGATGTTGTTATAAAGTGATTGCCACATTTTGAGAAGTCATTTAGAGTTTCAGTCGTCCAAGTTGTTTTGGTTTTAACAACTACTTCATCGAGTATCTTTGTATGTTCAGTTAATTCAATTATAAGACCGATTTCGCTTTTTTGACGTGTTGGTATTTTTTGAGCTTTATATCCTATACAAGAAATAGTCAATGTGTCATTTTGCTCCGTCCCTTTTGATTGCAAAGTAAATTGTCCGTCTTCATTGGCATTTGTACCAATGTTTTCCTTTATCAATCCAATTGTCGCAAATGGAATTATTGCTTTGCTATTTGCATTAATAACTTTTCCTTCAAAGGTTACTTGGCTAAAAAGGTTGAGTGGGAAAACTAGGACGATAATTAAATTTTTCATGGTCGTCTAATATTGCACACAACGAATTGGGCTTTGTGCAGGTGTGTGGGGTAGCATTCCGTCTGCCCGCAACGTTAAGCCAAATACGAAGGATTATTTGTCAAGTTAAATAAAAATGTTCGAAAAGCGGTCGGTCTGCCAAGCGGTAGGAACAAACAAGAAACGTACGTAACATACAGCTTAATCGTCTGCCCACACTTGCACAAAACCTCGTGTTAGCGGTAGGCTTTTTTGTCCAACCG
>RDYY01000028.1 GCA_004293505.1 Sphingobacteriia bacterium
ATCAGCATTGCAGAACAATTGTCACCCGCCAATTTGGTGAGCAGTGATGATCCACCCGTTTTTATCTGGCACGGTGATGCCGACAAAACGGTTCCCTTGCAACAATCCCAGTGGTTGGGTGAAAAATGCAAAGCAGCCCAATTGCCCTTTGAGTTGCGCATCAAAAAAGGAGAGGACCACGGCTGGAAAACCCAAATAGAAGAAGAAGCAGATTTTGTGACCTGGTTTGACAAATACCTTTCTCCCCAGCCCTTGCGCAAGCAAAAATTAGCCCGCTAATTTTGGTCGTATTGGTTGGGCCATTCTTTGGTCAGCCCCGCTGCTTTTTTCAACACAGCTTCTTCCATTTGGTCCTTGTGGGCTTGGAAGGCCAAAGACAATTGGGGATCAAAAGCGGCCAAAATTTGAACGGCCAATAGACCCGCATTTTTGGCGGCATTCAATGCAACGGTGGCCACAGGTACCCCATTGGGCATTTGTAAAATAGACAGGATAGAATCCCAGCCATCAATGGAATTGCTGCTCTTGATGGGCACCCCAATCACAGGCAAGGTGGTAAGGGAAGCCACCATACCAGGCAAATGCGCAGCACCCCCAGCCCCCGCAATGATGGTTTTGAGGCCACGGGCTGCAGCGGTAGTGGCGTATTGTACCATGCGCTCTGGTGTTCTGTGGGCCGAAACCACTGTTAATTCAAAGGAAACGTTGAATGACTGTAAAACGCTGGCTGCTGCTTGCATGATGGCCAGGTCGCTGTCGCTGCCCATGATGATACCAACTTGAATGGGGTTGCTCATGAATGTGAATTTGCTGAGGGTTGAAGTTGTCTGCGGTAGAGTTGAATGGTATTTTCAAAGCCCAAATAGAGGGCGTCACAAATCAGTGCATGGCCAATGCTCACTTCCAATAAACCGGGAATATTTTGGGCAAAATAAGCCAGGTTGTCCAAGCTTAAATCATGTCCGGCATTGATGCCCAAGCCCAATTCCAGCGCGGTTTTTGCCGCTTTTTGAAAGGGCAGGATGGCTTGTTTTTTTTGGCCTGTTGCAAAACCTGTGGCATAGGATTCAGTGTAAAGTTCTATTCGGTCGGTACCAGTTTGTGCAGCAGCTTCCACCATGGTTTCATCGGGGTCAACAAAAATCGACACCCGGATGCCAGCGGCTTTAAACTGCGCAATGGTTTCGCGCAGATAAGCTTGGTGGGCAACTGTGTCCCAACCGTGGTTACTGGTCAATTGGCCCAAGGCATCGGGCACCAAAGTGACTTGCGCCGGCTGGGTTTCCAAAACCAATTGCATGAATTTTTCTTCTCTGGGATTGCCCTCGATGTTGAACTCGGTTGTCAACAAGGGCTTCAGTGCCCGCACATCGGCATAGCGGATATGTCTTTCATCGGGTCGGGGATGGACTGTTATGCCTTCAGCGCCAAAAGCTTCTGCATCCAAAGCCATTTTAACCAAATCAGGGTTTTGCCCACCGCGGCTGTTGCGCAGGGTGGCAATTTTATTGATGTTGACACTCAATCGGGTCATGGCGCAAAGGTAAGCCATCGGGCCAACCAAATCACCTTAGATTTGTTCTGTTATTATGGGATATGCATCATTGGAATCTGCCTTGATAGACCTGGAGAAAAAGGGTGAATTGGTTCGCATCAAAGAAGCGGTAGATCCGCATTTGGAAATGGCTTCCATTCACTTACGGGTGCATGCTGCTGGTGGTCCTGCTTTGTTGTTTGAGAAAGTCAAGGGCAGTCCATTTAGGGCGGCCTCTAACTTGTTTGGGACCCTGGCCCGCAGTACTTATCTGTTCCGGGATTCATTGGACTTGGTGCGCCACCTCATTGACCTAAAAGGCAATCCCATGGCGGCCCTGCGCTCTCCCGTCAAGAGTTTGGGGGCAGGCCTATCGGCCCTGAATGCTTTGCCATTGAAAAACCCATGGCAACAGCCCGTTACCCACCAAGAGATTCGCATCAGCGACCTGCCTTTGATCCAACACTGGCCCAAAGATGGGGGCGCATTTGTGACCCTGCCACAAGTGTATACAGAAGACCCTACTTCACCTGGCATCATGCGGTCCAACCTGGGCATGTACCGCATTCAATTGACAGGCAATGCCTACAAAACCGATGAAGAAATTGGGTTGCATTACCAACTACACCGGGGCATAGGTATTCACCAATCCTTGGCCAATGCCAGGGGGGAAGACTTGCGTGTGAGTTGTTTTGTGGGTGGGCCACCCGCCCATACTTTGGCGGCTGTCATGCCCTTGCCCGAAGGCCTGTCTGAAATGATTTTTGCTGGGGTCTTGGGTAAGCGCCGTTTCCGCTATGCTTATCGCGATGGATTTTGTTTGAGTACGGATGCCGATTTTGTGATCACAGGTTCCGTTTCGCCTGGCGCCAACAAACCCGAAGGTCCTTTTGGCGACCACCTGGGTTACTACAGTTTGCAACACGATTTTCCCTTGATGAAAGTGCACAAAGTGTATGCCCGCAAAAACGCCATCTGGCCTTTTACAGTGGTGGGCCGTCCACCCCAAGAAGACACCCGTTTTGGGGAACTCATTCATGCTTTAACGGGTGCGGCCATCCAACAAGAAATTCCCGGTGTATCGGCCGTGCATGCTGTTGATGCAGCTGGCGTACATCCGCTTTTATTGGCCGTGGGCAGTGAGCGCTATACGCCTTATGCCCCTGCCCAACAACCTGCAGAACTCTTGACCCAGGCCAACCGTATTTTGGGTACAGGGCAATTGAGTTTGGCCAAGTTCTTGTTTATTTCTGCCCCTGACCATGGCAGTGCGCAAAAATTAGACGTGCACGACACCCAAGGATTTTTGCAACACGTATTGGCCCGGATTTCTTGGCAGCGCGACATTCATTTTCATACCCACACCACCATGGACACCCTGGACTATTCTGGCACAGGATTGAACACGGGGAGCAAAGTGGTGTTTGCCGCCTATGGCAAAGCGTTGAGAACATTGGCCACGGCCTTGCCAGCGGATCTGGATTTGCCAGCTGAATACCAGGCTCATTTGGTAATGCCCGGGGTAGTGGCCATTCAATTGCCACCCTTTGTCAATGCTGCCCAAACAGCTGTAGAAATGGCCCGCCTCAACGAAATCCTCTCCCCTCAAATGGATTGCTTGAAAGGGCTTCCTTTTTGGGTGGTAGCAGATGATGCCGCTTTTGTGGCCCAGCAATTGTACAATTTTTTGTGGGTGGCTTTTACCCGTTGCAATCCCTCTCACGACATCCATGGCATTCGTTCTTTTACCGAAAACAAACACTGGGGTTGTGAAGGCCCCTTGCTCTTGGATGCGCGGATCAAGCCCCACCATGCACCCGTTTTGCAATTGGATCCAGTGGTAGAAGAAAAAACACAAAGACTTTTTGAAAAAGGTGGAAGTTTGTACGGCATCGGATAAAACCGTTGTCCTCAAATGGGAAAATTCACCAATCAATTGTCGGCCATTGCCAACAAGGAGGAGCGCCTCATCATCGGGCTCATGAGTGGGACTTCTTTGGATGGACTGGACATTGCGCTGTGTGCCATTCGTGGCAGTGGATTGCAAACCCAGGTTACCCTCAAAGCCTTTACCACTGTGGTCTACACCGATGCTTTTCGACAAGCCATCCGTGCCGTTTTTTCCAAAAAAATGGTTGACCTGGAAACCCTCTGTCTCTTGAATCCTTGGGTAGGTCTAGAACATGGTCGCATGGTATTATCGGCCTTGTCGGAATGGCAGGTTAATCCTGCTGAGGTTGATTTGTTGGCCAGCCACGGACAAACCATTTACCATGCCCCCCAATCTTTGCATGGCAGAGCAGGATTTGGTCATGCCACTTTACAGATAGGCGATGGGGACCACCTGGCCGTGACAACGGGCATCATCACCTTGAGTGATTTTCGACAAAAACACATTGCTGGCGGGGGAGAAGGTGCGCCGTTGGCCGTGTATGGGGACTATTTTATTTTCAGCCAACCGGGGGAAGACCGCATTTTGCTCAACATCGGGGGCATTGCCAATTTTACTTGGTTGCCAGCCAACATGGATCCTGGGGAAATTTTTAGTACCGATACGGGACCTGGCAATACCCTCATGGATGCTTATGTTCAGCAACATTTCAATTTGCCTTTTGATGCAGAAGCTGGTTTGGCCCGTCAGGGAGAGGAGAGCACAGCGCTGTTGTCGGCTTTGTTGGACCATGGTTTTTTCCAAGCCGGTTTTCCCAAAACCACAGGACCAGAATTGTTTCATTTGGAATACTTGCGCCAGGCGCAATCAAGTTCTGGTACTTTGGGCATGGGTCACCACGACGTGCTGGCCACTTTGGCGGCATTTACCGCTACCACAGTTGCCGATGCCATGGAAAAAATCATGGATCCCCAGAAACCCTTTAAAGTGTTTGCCAGTGGCGGGGGCATGCACAATCCCTTGGTGATGGAAAAAATAAAAAACCGCTTCCCAGGCTTGTTGATGGGCACGACGGCCGATCTGCAGGTTAACCCTGATGCCAAGGAAGCGGTGTTGTTTGCGGTATTGGCCAATGAGGCCATCGCGGGAGGCGATACCCCCATTGGTTCGGGAAAAGCAGGTATTCCTGCCATCACCATGGGGAAGATCAGCTTTCCCGGATAGGGATTATTTTTTGACTACCCAAAGGGCGCCTTCTTGGTCAATTTCCAGAACGGTTTTGTTTTTGCCAGCCATGAGGGCAACATAATAATATTGCTCACCATATTCGTTGGTCAATACCTGGCAATCCGTCAATTTGTAAGTGGGGAAGGGGTAAGACTTGGAAATGCTTTGGATGGCATCTTGGGGAAGCTTGTCATAGTCCATGCGCTGGCTGGTACCAATTTTTTCTCCCTTGGCATTGAACCACTCCTGCACTTGTTGTGCGGCATTTCTTTTTTCATTGTTTCCGGTCACCACATCGGCTTTGGCAAAACTGCTCAGGCTGGCCAAAAGGGCGAAGGCGAAGAATAACTGTTTCATATCGATTGTTTTTGTTTTTAAATGATGCGGTAAAATTAGCCGCGTTCCAATGTTTGACGAAGCAAAATGGGATAGGTTACAACCCTTGCTGACGAGAATGGATGAGCGGTGGCTTCAATAACCAAAAATGGTGCCTATTGTTGCGGGAAAGCCAGAAATACCAAGGAGTCGCAGCGCTTTTAACGTGCGCTTAACATTGGTCAAAATCAAGGATGAAAATGGTTAAATACACTTTAACACTTGATGAGTGGCGTTTAGATTTTTCTTTTTTTCGCTTTGGGCCCAGGTGCCAAGTCATCACAGTAGAATGCTTCTTGCAACAATTGATCCATTTG
>RDYY01000029.1 GCA_004293505.1 Sphingobacteriia bacterium
AAAGAAAGGAAAAAGCAGGGAATTGGTTAATTTTGCACAAAGCCAGCGCATGATCCCAGATTTTCTGCAGCCACATTTTAAGAAACAGTCTTACGACCCCCAACAGTTCTTCCTGATTGCCGGACCTTGTGTGGTAGAGTCTGAAGAATTGGTGATGACCGTAGCCGATAAAGTCAGTGGCATTTGCAGCAAGCTGGGCATCCCTTATGTGTTCAAAGCCAGCTACCGCAAAGCCAACCGCACCAGCGCCAACTCTTTTACCGGCATTGGGGACAACCATGGTTTGGACCTGATCAAAAAAGTAGGCGATCATTTTGGCCTGCCCACTACTTCGGATATTCATGCACATGAAGAAGCAGCTTTGGCCGCGCCCTTTGTGGACATACTGCAAATCCCCGCTTTTCTTTGTCGCCAAACCGATTTGTTACAAGCCGCAGCGGCTACAGGTAAAATTGTCAACGTAAAAAAAGGGCAGTTTTTGAGTGGCGCTTCCATGCAATTTGCAGTAGACAAAATCAAAAAGGCAGGGAATGCACAAGTCATGTTAACCGAAAGGGGTACCACATTTGGATACCAAGATTTGGTGGTTGATTACCGCAACATCCCCACCATGCGGGCCATGGGATGCCCTGTGGTCATGGATTGTACCCATTCTTTGCAACAACCCAACCAAACCACGGGCGTTACAGGGGGCAATCCAGGCATGATTGAAACCATTGCCAAAGCTGCCATTGCCACCGGAGCCGATGGTTTGTTCATTGAGACCCATCCCGATCCCGCTAAGGCCATGAGCGATGGGGCCAATATGTTGCGCCTGGACTTATTGGAAGCTTTGCTGCAGAAATTGGTGGTTTTGAGAAAGACAGTGGCTTCACTGGATTAAGCCCATTCAGGCGCTCAGCAACTGCTTGATGGCTGCAAAAGATTGTGTTCAAGGTTGTTTGTTGCTAACGGCTGCTTGTTTTCTGCTACTGGTTCAAGACAGCAACCCATCAATGTTATTGGTCTTTTTGACAATGCTGCGAATTTGCATGTCCAATTCATTGGCACTCTCAATAAGGTGATCAAAGATTTCTTTGTTGTGCACAGCATTGCTGCTGTTCAATACTTCTATCACACCTAAAATATTGGCCAAGGGTCGGCGCACTTCATGCGACTGAATAAAGGCAATGTCGCGCAAAATTTTGTTTTGGGTCTTGAGTTTTTCTTGTACCGCAATGTCATCTGTTATATTGCGATTGGTACCAATGAGCCGAAGCACCACCCCTTTGTTGGATTTTTTGGTGATGGCATGTGATTCAATGTGCCTGATTTTACCACTGGGCAATACAATACGGTAGACCGCCGCATCAATGTCTTTTTTTCCATCCATCAAATCTTGGATGATTTGCTGCATGTATTCCAAGTCGTTGGGATACAGCGCCCTTTTCCAAATTTTATGCGCGGGAATGGTCGTGTCTTTTTCATACCCATACATTTCATACATCTTATCGTCCCAAATGATGTGGTTGTCTTTGAGGTCAATTTCCCAAATCCCAATTTTGGCCGAATCGGTAGCCAAAGTCAAGCGTTGGAGAATTTCTTGTTGTTCTAATTGGGCTTGCTTGCGGTGCGTGATATCATTTTCAATGCTCAAGTAGCCTATGTGGGCTTGCATTTCATCAAACAAGGGCTGACAATCTACTTCCAACCACATGGCCGTACCATTTTGGTGATAGCTGATGCATTCTTCCTTGAAGCCCTGTTTCTTGGCCAAAGCTTCCCTCAAGCGCAACAAGGTTTTGGCTTGTTCGGGATGACCTTCTAAGGTAAACCCAAGTCTTTTGCCTTTTACATCATCCATGCGGTAACCAGACATGCGAGAAAATCCTTCATTGACCCAAATGACCAATTCGTCTTTGTCGGCTATCAAGACCGAATTGGTAGTGTTTTGGGCCACCAAGGCCAACCGCTTGGCCTCGTCTTCACTTTTTTCCAAGGCCGCTTCAATTTTTTTGCGGGACCCAATGTCAAACATACAGCCATCCAGGTAAACAGTATTTTCCACTGCATCAAAAACACCTTTCCCCCGCTCAAAAACCCATACTACATGACCATCCAAGTGCTGAAGTCGGTATTCTAATTCAAAGTGGTGTTTGTTGAGAATGGCGTTGCGCATGGTGTTTTCTACCAAGAGACGGTCATCGGGATGAATCAAGGCCAGCAACACCTCAAAAGGTTTTCCCAAAAAATGATCTGGATGATACCCACTCAAATGTTGAATTTCATCGCTGATGAATTCAAATGCCTGGTGTGGATGGGCAATACAACGGTACAATACGCCTGGGACATGGTTGGCAACATACTTAAAAGCAGAGTGGCTGATCATGGGACTCAGCTGCGTACTTTCTGGGGCACGAACCAAAGCCGATTCGGTGCTGGCCACATCATGGCCAACTGAAATGATGCCTACAGGGCTCCCATATTCGTTGCGCAAAGCAGAAATTTCCCACTGGGTCCAAAAATAATTTTCTTGGGGCTGGGATTTTCTGACCGTAACGGTCACAAACTGATCCGGGTTACGGATACAGGCTTTGGCAGCGTCATTGCACAACTTGGTGTCTTCTGCAAAAACGGTTTCAGAAAAATGTCCAAAAGCAATTTGGGGAACATGAGAAAACTTGTAGCGAAACAAGGGATTGACATACAAGAAACGCCCGTTGAGATCTGTGATCACAACAGAAAAAACATGCGAATTCAATAACTGGGCAGGCAGGAACCTGCTGGCGTCAATTTGCATCATAGGGCGTTTCGGTCTAAGCCAAAGGGTAATTTGGCACTTGTTCTTGGCACGGATAACACCAACGAACAATTAAAGATAAACTGGTTTTATACACCAAAGTACAAGTGGCGCATAAATACAAAGTGGTGGGTAGAAACAACAAAAGCCCCATTTAAGGGGCTTTTGCGAATCGTTTTTTGAAACAATTAAATATCGATGGCTTCGCCGTAAGCCGCTGCTGTGGCTTCTTTCAAGCCTTCACTCATGGTGGGGTGAGGGTGAACAGCATTCAAGATTTCATGTGCTGTGGTTTCCAATTTTCGGGCCACAACGGCTTCTGCAATCATCTCTGTTACATTGGTACCAATCATGTGACATCCCAAGAACTCACCATATTGGGCATCATAAATAACTTTCACAAAACCATCTGTGGCGCCTGCTGCACTGGCTTTGCCGCTGGCCACAAATGGGAACTTACCCACTTTGATATTGTAGCCAGCCTCTTTGGCTGCTTTCTCTGTATAACCTACGCTGGCAATTTCAGGGGTACAATAGGTACATCCAGGAATGTTGTTGTAATCCATGGCTTCTGGCAAATGCGCGTGTTTCTTCTCTAACCAGGCCATGTGCTCAGCAGCATTGATGCCTTCTTTGGCAGCAACGTGCGCCAGGGCTTGACCAGGAGAACAATCCCCAATGGCATATATACCGGGTACAGAACTTTGCTGGTATTTGTCTACCACTATTCTTCCTTTGTCAACAGCAATTCCATTGGCTTCTAAACCAATGTTTTCAATATTGGCCACAACGCCCACCGCGCTCAACAATACATCTGCTTCCAATACTTGTGTTGAACCATCTTGCTTTTTTACCAAAGCTTTCACACCGTTGCCTTGGGTGTCAATGGACTCAACAGAAGCATTGGTCATGATGGTGATGCCTTGCTTTTTGTATTGCTTTTCCAATTCTTTGGAAATGTCTTCGTCTTCTACAGGAACAATGCGAGGTAGGTACTCAACAATTGTTACTTGGGTTCCCATGCTGTTGTAGACATAGGCAAACTCCACCCCAATGGCACCAGATCCAACAATGATCATGCTCTTGGGTTGCTCGGGCAAAACCATGGCTTCGCGGTAACCCAATACTTTTTTACCATCTTGGGGCAGGTTGGGCAACTCGCGGCTGCGGCCTCCTGTGGCCACCACAATGTATTTGGCATTGACCACTTGCTGGGTGCCGTCGGCGGCGGTTACTTCAATGGCACCTTTGGATTGGATACGACCATAACCCATGATGACGTCAATCTTGTTTTTCTTCATCAAGAATTGAACGCCTTTGCTCATTTTATCTGCCACGCCCCGGCTCCTTTTGATGACGGCCCCAAAATCATGTTGTACACCACTGGCAGAAATGCCATAATCATTGCTGTGTTTCAGGTACTCATATACTTGGGCACTTTTCAACAAGGCTTTGGTTGGAATGCAACCCCAGTTGAGGCAAACACCTCCCAGGCTTTCTTTTTCCACAATGGCCACTTTGAAACCCAACTGAGAAGCGCGAATAGCGGCTGGATATCCACCGGGGCCACTGCCCAGAACAATTACGTCATACGACATGGTCAATCATTTTTGTGGGGGCAAAAATACGCCATTTGGACCTGAAAAATGCAAGCCGACTAGTCAAAAAAGACCCTGATGGTCTGGTAGAATAATTTATTGCCCAATTGGGGGTGATTTTGTTGCATTTGCTCATTGTACCCTTGCAACCCAAACAGGCCTGCCATGTTGCCATTGCGCAAGGCCAGTTCCAAATATCCAGCCGAGTTGAACCAAGCCATTTTATCGTTGGTGGGCACGTCGGAATAATTCACGCTCAGGCGGTCAATGGTCTCATCGCGGCGAAACATGATGCGAAAAGATCGCCCCTTTGCTGTTTCATCAAATTCTTGTTGGGTGATGTTGACCACTACGTTTTCAAAATTGTCAATGAAAAGTATTTGTCCTTCTATCCAATCGGGACCTACTGTAGGCCGCAAGGGATATTTTTCAACCAGGTCCGAGGCAAGAGGCCCCAAAGCTTTTATATCCCCCATGCTTTCTAATTTATAAACAGCAGCAGCAATGTCGGCGGTCACGGTCAGCAAAGGTGCTTGTGCTGAAACAGGCACTTTGACTACATGGGCAGGTTTTTCTCCCGTGATCATGGTCAACAAACCATTGTCTGCACAAATCAGGTACTGGCCCTTCCACGCTGCCAACAGCACATGGTCATAGCGATTTTCAAAAAAATTGACCAAGATCAAATGATAGCTTCCTACCGGAAAATAAGGGATGGCCTGTCCACAAGTATAAGCTGCCAGGGGCAAATTGGTTTGGGACAATTGGTGAGTGATGTCAGCTGTGACCAAGTCTGGCAATACTTGCAAAAACTGTCCTTTGATGGCGCCAACAATAAAGTCGCGCTGACCAATATCGGTGGACAATGTCAGGATGGGCATGCTTTGGCATAACGCCCCAAGGCATTGACTTATTTCGCCAATCGGCCATTTTTAAAGAAAAAATTACGCACCAAACGATC
>RDYY01000375.1 GCA_004293505.1 Sphingobacteriia bacterium
ATTTTCTACGTGGCTCAACTCGGCCCCAATGGTCATCCAGCGATAAGGATGTTGTGTATAAGCTAAAGTGCGCATCTTGTGCCAGACATCGCCATAAGGCTTGTTCAAATAATGTTCTTTGAACTCTTCGCACACTACTTTGCGCTGCACGTCCAAACTTTTTTTACTGAAAGCCAGGTCCAACATGCGGTCACTTTCTAACCAAAAAGCCGTCTCCAAGTTTTCTGCTGGCAGCTGGCAATAATAGTTGGTCAGGTCATTGGTGGTATACGCATTGTTGTCACCCCCCGCCCTTTGCAAGGGCTCATCGTAGTCGGGAATGTTTTTGCTGCCCCCAAACATCAGGTGTTCAAACAGGTGGGCAAATCCTGTTTTGGCTGGGTCTTCGTCACGGGCACCCACATTGTAGAGCACGTTCACCACGGCCATGGGGGTAGAAGTATCGGTATGAACAATAACGGTAAGGCCGTTGTCCAGCTGAAAGCGATCAAATTCAATCATAGGGCTAAAACTGCTGCAAATTAGCTCATTTGCGGATGTCTTTGACTTCTAGGTTCAAGACATAAGGAATGTTGTCACGAAAAATGATCACTTTAACTTTCCCTACAGCATTTTGAAAAATGTTTTTGTAGGTCTGTATGTTTTTGGAATAATTGCCCTGCACCCCAAATATGATGTCACCCGGCTGAAAGCCAGCTTGTTCACCTGGGCTGCCCTTGACTACGTCTACTACTTTGATTTCTCCATTGTTCAAATAAATGCCCAAGCCCGTGTAGCTGTAATCGAAAGGTTCAGAAAAATGAGAATTGGGTTTGAGGTGAATGCTTTGGTCTGGATAGTTCAATACTACATTAAAGCGGCGCAGCACGTCATTGCCAATGATGCCACCCATTGCGGGGTAACGGGTAATATTGTATTCATCTTCAAAAATGTGAACAGGTACATTGCGGAATTTAAAAGGCCCCAGCTTTACTTGTTTTACAATGCTCAGCTCCATTTCTTTCTTTCCCCCCAAGCCTTCGGCCTGGGTGGTGTAAAAACTTCGCCCTGCTTTAAAAACAATAGAATCGCTCACAAAATCACGCGACAGCAAGAGACAAAGCCCCGCCCCCGTGTCAAAAATATATCGGCCCAAATGGGTCCTGGCATCGGTGGTGAGTACTTGCTGCATGGGCAAGGTGGTGAACTGGGGACGCAACAAATAGCCCCCTTTTGCATAGCGGTAATTACCAGGGGTAAAGACTTCTATCACTTGCTCGTCGTAATCGATGTGGACAATGTAGCGCCGCAAAAAACTATAACCCATGAT
>RDYY01000030.1 GCA_004293505.1 Sphingobacteriia bacterium
AAGGGAATCTTATTCTTCAGAAACCTGGAATGTAATGCTTTGCTTGTGGCGATAGATGACGTTCCGACCGTTTTGAACGGCGGGCTTCCACTTGGGACCTTTTTGAATAACGCGCACGGCTTCGGCTTTGGTGCCATATCCGGGGTCGTTCTCGGCCGTTACATCGCTGATGGATCCATCTTTGCTCACAATGAAGGAAACGATCACAGTGTAGCGTCCGGGAGGTGCCCCATTTTCAACAGGAAGGTCACGGTTCAAGTTGCGCTCGAGGTACTTGGTCCAAGCAGGAATACCACCGGGGAATTCAGCTGCAATTTGTACCACGGTAAACACTTTGTCGTAATCCTCTTCTTGCTTGGGCGCTTCCACCACACCGGTTCCAGTTTCCACAGGAGGGGCAACAATGCCTTCGTCCTTGGTTCCTTCTTGGTTGATGGTACCAATCTTGGTGTCTTCCAGTTTTTCTACTTCTTTGATCTCATCTTTTTCTTCTACCTCTTCATCCTTCACAATTTTGGGAGGGGTGAATTTGGTGATCTCCACCTTGGGTGGCTCCTGCTTGGGCGGGGGCGGGGGGGGTGGGGGTTCAGGCTTTTTTTCTTCTTGCTGCACATTCTCCAAGGAAACGTCCTGCACAATCAGCTCGGTTTTTCCTTTCTTGGTATTGTTGGCGATGACAGAACCCAGGAGGAGCAAAGCACAAGTGGCAAATGTGCCTATCAAAGCATAAGTAATACGCTTGTTGTAGGTCTTGCGCAACTGGTAAGCCCCATACTCCTTGTTCCGGCCCTCAAAAACAATGTCCAGAATGTCGGCGCTTAAAATTTTATTGGCATCCATTGTTCAAAAAATTAGGTTTTCGTTTCTTAATTGGCTGCAGGTGCACTGGCTCCTGAAAGTTTCACCAACTTTTCCTCCACTTCGCTGATGTCCACCAGGGCGTAACGCTTCAAGACATTGATGGCCATTTCATCTAAAATGTCCACTACATTGCGGTAGGTACATTCAGAAGAAGGTTTCAACACCACCACCAAATCCTTCTCAGGGGTATTGGCTTTTTTGTTGATGAGTACGCTCCTGATTTCTTTGAAATTGGAAGATTTAAAATTAGATGCTGTATTGTCCAACTGTCCTTCGTAGTAAAAAACATTGTTGTCTTTTCCCAAGAGGATGGTGATCACCCCTGATTCCTTTGCCTTGTTTTGGTCTTCTGGATTTTCCGCGTCTTTGGGCAAGAAAAGCTTCATGGCCGTGGGCTGTGCCATGGTCGTGGTGAAGATAAAAAAGGTGATCAGGAGAAAACCCAAGTCCACCATGGGGGTCAAGTCTACTCGGGTAGACAGTTTTTTCCCTTTCTTGACGCCGGGGCCTTTTTTGTGGCCACCGCCGCCCGAGGTATCCATTTCTGCCATCTCGGTGCTGTTTTAGTTCGTTATAAATTATTCTTCTCTTTTCTCGCCACTTTGGTTCATTTTCCACAAATCGGTTCCAAGCGGAGCCGCTTCGGGGTTGGTGATCATCTGGAATTTCAAGAAATCATTCTTTTTAAAGGCGTCTACAACGGCTTTGAAAGAAGGATACTTGGCCAGGTTATCACCCTTCACCAAGAGGTTGGGGGCTTTTACGCCTTGGTAAGCTTCATTGATGATCCGCATCCAAGTGACCAGCTCATTGTTGGCCGTGTCCTTAACCGGTATGCCGGGCAGGTTGGCTCCTTTGCGCTGGTCTTCTGGCAGGTTCACAAAAGCCGCCAAAGTGCCAAAAGAAGCACCATAGAAATTGGCTTTTTTGAACGCATTTACATTGATGCCGAGGTTCTTGGTATTGTTCAAGGTATTGGCGATGTATTCTTTCTTGGATTCATCGTCCATGGAGAGGAATACCTTGCCATCCTTGTCCAGGATGATCATCACGAAATCCTTGTCGGGGGCCACTTTGGCGGCCACCGAATTGGGCGTGGTTACCGCAATGGCTTCTGCGGGCTTGAATTTGGTTGTCAGGATAAAGAAAGACAACAAAAGGAAAGCCACATCGCACATCGCCGTCATGTCTATGCTCGTACTCTTACGAGGTAATTTGGCTCTACCCATTGATTCGGTTTTTAGGTTGCACTTAGATTAGATTCAAAACTGTTACTGATTCCACAAAAAAGCAGGGCTTATTTGTAGTTGGCAGCAAAGCTTTGGGTCAGGGTGAAACCAGATTCGTCAATGCCGTAGGTAATGCCGTCAATACGGGTAGTGAAGACGTTGTACATCACAATGGCCACGGCAGAAGTACCGATACCCAAGGCAGTGTTGAACAAGGCTTCAGAGATACCTTTTGACAATTCACGGGCAGCATCACCACCACCTTCATCACCCAAGGCAGAGAAGGATTTGATCATACCCAATACAGTACCCAAAAGACCCAAGAGGGTAGCTACTGAGGCGATGGTAGACAAGAAGACCAAGTTTTTCTCCAACATGGGGAGCTCCAAAGCAGTGGCTTCTTCTACTTCTTTTTGGATGTTCAATACTTTTTGTTCGGTGTCCAGCTCGGTGTTGCTGATCATTTCTTTGTACTTCTTCAGTCCTGCTTTCATCACATTGCCCACAGAACCTTTTTGCTTGTCGCAAGCGGCCAAAGCTTTGTCCACTTCTTTGTTGGCCAAGTGAAACTGGATGTTGCGGATGAATTCAGAGATATTGCCTGCACCAGCGGCTTTGCTGATGGTGAGCATGCGCTCGATCACAAAAGTCAATACCACCAAGAAGTTACCAATCAACAAAGGCACGATGATACCACCTTCATACATTTTGCTGAGACCGGTTTTAGGGCCTTTGTGGTTGGGCCAAAAACCACCACTCGCATCAGGCGTAGTGAAATTGCTGTCGGCTCCCAATACGAAGCGCCAGATAACATAGCCCAACACGACGCAAGCGAAGGGGGCAATCCAAGAAATAATGTTGCTGCTCTTTTTGGGTTGTGCGGAAGTTGCGCTCTTTGCTGCAGCGGGTTTTGTTTCAGCCATGACTCAATTGGTTTTTGGGTTTAAAATTTTCTGTTTTAAAATGTTTGTTTCAACGCGCACAAAAGAAAGGTTTTTGCTACCTGCCTTCCCATTGTGTCGGTGAAAGGGCTTACAAAATAGGTATTTTCCCGAACCCAACAAATTTGCGTCAAACTTTCTCTGGAAAAACCAAACCGCTGCCCTGCCCTCTTCATCCGTTCATCCCAACTATTGCATGAAATGATTGTTAATTCTGTCTGGTGCCTATTTTTAGGCCCTCAAAAAAATTAAACGAGACTGCCATGAAAAAAATCCTGTTTGCGGCAACTTCCTTGCTCTGCCTGCATTTGACGGCACAGCAAAGACCGCAAAACCCCACACCAACCCCCGCACCCAGCGCACCTGCGCCAGGTGCTGCTACACCCAACTTGGCCAATTTTGGCGGGTTTGGTGCCGCCCAAAGGACCAGTCCCCGTCCTTTCAAAGACGTGATCACCGACAAAGCCCAAACCAAAAAAGGCTTGTTTACTGTGCACAAAGTGGATGAAAAATATTATTTCGAAATGCCTGATTCGTTGTTTGGCAGAGAAATTCTTTCTGTGGTGCGTTTTGCCAAAGTGCCTGCTGGTGCAGGATATGGTGGTGAAATGGCCAATGAACAAGGCCAAACTTTGATGTTTGAAAAAGGACCCAACAACACCATTTTCTTGCGCACGGTTACCTTGGTGAATTCCCCATTGCGGCTTTTGGCAAGGATTCAAGTTCTGTGGTATTTGATGTCAGCGATTTTTTCAAAGGCGATAACCAAGCCGTGAGCATCAGCCCCAATACCAAGCGCCGCTACAGCTTGAACAGTTTGGCCCAAGACCGTTCATTTGTTGCCAAAATCACCACCTACCCCATCAACACCGAGATCCGCACGGTGAAGACCTTTGTTGCGGCCCCCAGTTTTGGTGGTGCAGTGAGCATACCTGGATTGCCCACTGGATCCAATATCCGTGCCGCCAATGATGCCGGTGCAGTGACCGTAGAATTGAATACTTCTTTGCTGCTTTTGCCCAAAGTGCCCATGGCCCGTCGCATTGCCGACCAGCGCGTAGGTTTTTTTACCCGCAGTTTTGTGCGCTACAGCGATGACCAACAGCAAGTAGACCGCGTCAGCTTTGCTGTTCGTTGGAGACTGGAACCCAAAGATGGCGAGTGGGAAAAATGGAAGAAGGGTGAATTGGTGGAACCCAAAAAGCCCATCATCTACTACATTGATCCCGCTACCCCCAAACAATGGCGCAAACACTTGATTGCCGGCATCAACGACTGGCAAGCCGCTTTTGAAAAAGCTGGTTTCAAGAATGCCATCATGGGCAAAGAGTGGCCCGAGAACGACAGCACCATGAGCATGGAAGACGCCCGTTTTTCTGTGGTGCGTTATTTTGCCTCTGACATCGAAAACGCTTATGGCCCCAATGTGAATGATCCCCGCAGTGGTGAAATCTTGGAGAGCCACATTGGTTGGTACCACAATGTGATGAAATTGGTACACGACTGGTACATGGTACAAGCAGCTGCGGTTGATCCCGGTGCCCGCAAAATGAAATACGACGACGAACTGATGGGCGACCTGATTCGTTTTGTCAGCTCCCACGAAGTGGGGCACACTTTGGGCCTGGCCCACAACATGGGCAACAGTTCCAAAACCCCTGTCGAGAACCTGCGCAACAAAGCTTGGGTAGAAGCCAATGGCCACACGGGTTCCATCATGGACTACGCGCGCTTCAACTATGTTGCCCAACCCGAAGACAACATCAGCCGCAAAGGACTCTATCCCCGCATTGGCGACTACGACAAATGGGCCATGAAATGGGGCTATGGTTATATCCCTGGCAACACCGAAGAAGAAACCAAAATCAATGCGTCTAAAATGGTGACAGCTGCCTTGAAAGAAAATCCCCGCCATTGGTTTGGCACTTATGAAAGAGGCAACCGCAACGATCCCCGCAGCCAAAGCGAAGATTTGTCTGACAATTCGGTAAAAGCTTCTGAGTATGGCATCCTGAACTTGAAGCGCATCTTGAAAGGTTTGCCCGAGTGGACCAAAGAAGAAGCCGACCCATACGACAACATCGAAACCATGTATGTGCAGTTGTTGGGCCAGTTCCGCCGCTACGTAGGACACGTGACCACCAATGTGGGTGGCGTGTATGAAACCTTTAAAGTGGCCGAGCAAAACGAACCCGTTTACGAAATCACCCCCAAAGCCCGTCAAAAGGAAGCCGTTGCTTTCTTGAACAAGCAAGTGTTTGAAACACCCAATTGGTTGATTGACCGCGAGCTCTGGAACAAATTCAACAACCCCAACAGCAATGACCCCATCATGGGCATGCAAGACGCTGCTTTGGGTTCTTTGGTCAGCGGTGACCGCTTGAACCGCCTACAGCTGAATGCAGAACGTTTTGGACAAGACAAGGCTTATAATGCCATGGAAATGTTGGCCGACGTACAAAATGGTTTGTTCAGTGAATTGAACAGCAAAAAAGCCATTGATACCTATCGCCGCCTTTTGCAAAAGTCTTATGTAGACCGTTTGTTGGGCTTGGTCAATCCTGGTGCCGCACAAGCGCCCCAGACCATTGCACCGGGCTTCACCATTTCATTTGGACCCGATTTAAAGAAGAGCGATGTACCTGCTATTGTACGTGCCCAACTGGTGGGCCTGCGCAGCCAATTGGTGAGCAGTGCTGCTGGCATGGGTGACAAATTGAGCAAGGTCCATGCACAAGATTTGGCCGAGAAAATTCGCCAAGGATTGGATCCCAAATAATTCGATCGCACTCGATTTTTTAAACGGAAGCCTGCGGGCTTCCGTTTTTTTTGTGCCATCTTTGTGCAAAGACTTTACCATGGGCTTGCGTGCATTTCGCTTTTGTGTTCTCTGTTGGGGTGTGGGTTGTTTTTTATTGGGCCCTGAAAAGGCTCAAGCCCAAAACAAAGTGGTGCGTTGGGGATATTTGCGGGACAGTGTAACCAAAGAACCCATTGCCCTGGCGGCGGTTGCCAATTTGAGCAACCAGCAAACAGTCATGAGCAGCACCGCTGGCCGCTTTAAATTGAGCAATGCCAACCCAGGACAGATCCTTTCATTTGCAGCCGTTGGGTATTATTTTGACACCCTGGTCTTGCGCGCCGGAAATCCCAACGATACATTGGTCTTTTATTTGCGTCCCTTGGCCACCAATTTGGGCAATGTAACCGTTACCGGAAAGTTGTTGTCGCGGTACCAACAAGACAGCATTGAAAGGAGCAGGGAATTCAAGGAGAAAATGGTCTCCCCCCCTATCCCAACTTTTGGTTTGTCCAATTCGGGTGCAGGTTTGGGCATTGGTTTAGAAGGTTTGTACAAAAAAGAAAGGAACAAACGCAAAGGCATTGATTTTTTCAAAACCAACGAAGAAGAAGAATACATCAATTACCGATTTTCGCCAGAACTGGTCGTCAAATACACGGGCTTTCAAGAAGATGAATTACAAGCTTTCATGCAGGCCTACCGACCCACTTACAAGTGGTTGCGCCAACATCCCAAGGAAGAAGACTTGTTGTACTACATCAACGAATCCTTGTTCCAATACAAGCAGGGAAAGAAAAAATAAACGCTCTTATTCGTAGCGCAAAGCCACGATGGGATTCAGTTTGGCTGCTTTCATGGCAGGGTAAATACCCGCAGCCAATCCTACAATGGAACAGATGATGATGCCAATGGCCACCCAGGCCCAAGGCACAATAAAGCCGGTGTCCAAGATGATGCCAAACAGGTTGCCCACCAAGACACCCAAGACAATGCCAAATGCAGCGCCCAACAAGCTGATGATCATGCTTTCGAACAAGAATTGTTGGCGCACATTGGCACTCTTGCCGCCTATGGCTTTGATCAGTCCTACTTCTTTGGTTCGCTCATTGACGGCCACCAACATGATGTTCATGAGGCCAATGGCTGCGCCAATCAGGGTGATCAAACCAATGGCACTGGCTGCGCCTGTGATGCTGCTCAAAAAGCCTATGAAAAGCTCGGCAAATTTGTCGCTCTTCTCTACAAAGAAATTATTGTCTTCAATGGGTTGCAGTTTGCGCACAGCACGAAAAACAGATGCTGCTTCTTCTGTGGCTACTTCCAGTTGCTTCACATCATTTACTTTAACCCCCAGCAAATAGCTTTGGCTGATGTTGCTGAAGCGGCGAACATTGGTATACGAGGTAAGGACCATGTCGTCTTGGCGCATCATGGCACTGGAACCTTTGGGCTTGAGCAAACCCACCACGCGGTAAGGCACACTGCCTATCTTGATGATCTTGTCCAAACTGGTTTCTGGGCGAGCGCCAAACAACTTTGTGGCCACATTGCTGCCAATCAAACAAATGTTGCGGCCACTTTGCACGTCCAAGTTATTCAAGTTGCGGCCCCGGTCAATGTCGTATCCATTCACCGCCAAATAGTTTTCATCGCCTCCCCACACGGTAATTTGGGGATTGGTTTTCTTGTCTCCAAAATGCAATTCTTGGTTGCCTGGCCCCCGTCGATAAATGGCTACTGCCGCACCGGGAAAATCAAAATTGGACTTGAAAAATTCTGCGTCTTCTAATTTAATGGGCTTGCCCAAATTGGACTTTTTAACCTTGAGCCCGCGCTTGGTTTTGGAGATGTCAGAATTGCTGTTAGGACCGCCTACCCTGGACTCCTTAAAACGAATGTTGAACGCGTTGGCGCCCATGGAAGAGAAACTCTCTCGCAGGCTCTGGTTCATGGCTTCAATGGCCGTGATGATCCCAATCAAAGCCATGATGCCAAAGGCAATGATGGCGATGGTGATGCCGGCCCTTAATTTATTGCCGCGAACGGTTCCCCAGGCCAGGGAAAAAGAGTCCAAAATACTCATGGGTGCTGGTTTACAATGGCTAAAGGTAGCCATCCCTTACCAGTTGCCTGCATTTGCACCCCTATTTATGAAGAGTGGTTAAAAATAGTACCCGGCCAGCAATATGGAAGGAAGAACGCCCAACAGAACAATGGCCGCCACGACCAACAGCAACATGGCTTTGAATCCCGTGTTGGTTTCGGCCACAATGGGTTCTCCGCTGCGGAAATACATGGCTTGGATGACTTTGAAATAATAGTAGACACTAACGGCAGCAAACAGGACGGCCACAATCACCAACCAAAGGGCACCCCCTGCTTTGACCATGGCGGCCAACATAAAATACTTAGCAAAAAATCCTGCGGTCAAAGGAATGCCCGCCAAAGAAAGCAAAAAGACAGTGGCAGCAAATGCCAAGAGGGGCGCGTGCTTGCCCAATCCATTGAAGCCTTCAAAGCTGTGGTCTTTTACCTTCATCAACACCGCAAAAAAACCAATGGTGGCCAAGCTGTAAGCAACGGTATACAACAAGATCCCTTCAGTGGCAAAATCATTTTGGGCAAAGAGGGCAAAGAGCATAAAACCTGCTTGGGCAATGCTGGAATAAGCCAACATTCTTTTGATGCTGCGTTGAAATACTGCAGTGATATTGCCCACCAGCAAAGTGGCCACAATGATAAAAGACAAGAGAATTTTCCAACTGGGCCCCAAAAATTGGGCATTGGTCTGGAACAACCGAATGAAAGCAAAAAATCCTGCCGCTTTCACAATGGTCGCCATGAAAGAAGTGAAAACACTGGGGGCGCCATCGTACACATCGGGGGTCCAAAAGTGAAAGGGGGCTGCTGACACTTTAAAGCCCATGGCCACCAAGAGCAAAATCAATCCCGCCATTTGCAAAAAGCTGGGCGCTGGCATACCAGCCGATAGAGGCCGGGCCACAACAGTGGGGTCCAATGCAAAGCTTCCTGTGGCCCCATACACCAACGTAATGCCCATCAGCAAAATGCCTGTTGAAAAAGATCCCATCAAAAAATACTTCAA
>RDYY01000376.1 GCA_004293505.1 Sphingobacteriia bacterium
CGGCGTTGCGTGGGGTTTTCCATTTTCGTGCTTTCAAAAGCAAGCTTTTGACGCCCTCAAATAGAAAACCCCGGTACTTCGTACCAGGGTCTTTGTGCCCAGAACTGGATTCGAACCAGCACACCCGTGAAGGCGCTGCGACCTGAACACAGTGCGTCTACCAATTTCGCCATCTGGGCAGACAACCCGTTAGGGTTTCAGGGCTGCAAATATAGGAATTAAACAAACAACAAACTACATCCCCTGACGTCGGCATGGTCCATTCGACCAAAAACCTCAAACCTTCCGTCAGGGTAAACCCTGCCCAGGTCTTGGGTTTGCAAAAAAGAACAACTGTGTACATTGGCCAGGTCTATGAACCGCAACAAACCGGTTCCGCTTTCTTGCACCTGCAATGGATCATCTTCAGCCACCACATAAGCTTTAAGCCAAGGTGGCGGTTGATAAAGTCCTCCAGATAAAGCATAGGCTTGAGACATCATTTCGGTCATGCCATATTCCCCCTCAATGGAAGCAAGACCCCAACGAGCGCAAAGCAAATCGTGTAATTCTTGGCGAATGAGTTCTCTCCCCCTGCCCTTCATGCCACCCGTTTCCATTACGCGGGTATGTTTTAATGGCCGGGGGTAAGCAGCAGAAAAATCCAAGAGGGCAAATGTGACCCCCAACAAAAGAGTGGGCTGGGCCGCGGCTTCTAGCAGCCCAATGGTGTGGTCCAAATCAGCAAAATTATTCAAATAAAATCCACTTTGGGGATGCTTCGATTGATGGATCAAGGTTTGGGCCATGTAGACCAAACTGGACTGAGACCTTTCTAAATAGGCAGGCAACAAAGCCAAAATACACCAATTGGAAGGCTGGCCATAAACAGCTTTAAACCCCTCAAGAAAACTTTTTTCGTAGACGCTAAGATCCTTGACAAAATGCTGACTGGGAACCATGCCCGTGGTTCGGCTGCTTTCAAAAACCATTTCAGGTTCGGATTCCCCACAATACACCCGGTGAGTCTTGAAAAATCCCAAGGGCAAAGCTGGACAAGTCAAAGGCGAAAAAGGTTGATCCAAGCCAAAATGGTTCAATTGACACCATTGTTGGTAAACGGGGTTATGGGCATATTGGTAAACAAAAATTTGCTGGGCCAAGCCAGCAAAATCTTGGTGGGTATCTTGAAAAATACTGTTAATATCCACAAGCAAGGTCACTTGAATACGGGGGCTTTTTGTTAGTTTTGAAGGTAACCCTAAAAGAGACTGGTGATGAAGGCAAAATTATTGATGATCTTGACATGCGGGAGTATTTTTTA
>RDYY01000031.1 GCA_004293505.1 Sphingobacteriia bacterium
AGCAGGGCCGACTTGAGACCTGCTTGCCAGCCCTGACCCAAGTGCCGCCTTACTTGCAAGTCTATGCCGCCCAACCAAGCGTTGGTTTGCACATAGCGAAAAGTGGGATAAGCGCCCCGCAAGGTCAAAGTGGGGGGCAAAGAAGGGACCAAGTTGATGAAGCCATTGATCCAGTTGCTGTAAAGGGTCAGGTCAAATTCCCAAGTACTGTCGCTTTCATACTGTAATTGGCCAGAAAAATTGTGGGCCCGCTCGGCCAACAAACTGGAATCCCCTATTTCAAAAATAGCTGCCCCATGGTGCAAACCATTCACATACAATTCATTTACCTGGGGAGCACGCCAGGCCAAAGCCCCATTGAACATGGCTTTCCATCCCCCACCCAATAAATAAGTGGCCCCCAATGTGGCCGACACATTGTTGAACTGACGCGTAGCACTGGTGCGCAAATTGTTCTGGTTGCGGTAGGTTACCAAATGCCTAAAATCGTAGCGCACACCCCCTTCCCACAACCATCGGTCCTTGGCCCATTTGTGCAAAGCAAACCCAGCCACATTGTAGGCTTCAAAATTGGGAATGTAAAAACGGCTGCCGCTCCAAACGTTTTGTTGGAACATGCCCGTGAGGCCATACTGGGTTTGACCTGCTTTTGCATGGTCGGTTTCCATGACAGCATCCAAAGCCGTTGTGCCAATGGTCAGGTCCAATTCAGGTCGGTCCGACACCAAGGCCCTGTCGTATTCTTGTCGGCGGTTTTCTTGGTGAGAGAGGACCAAGTTAAACCGAGACCTGTCATGGATTTCCCAGACCGATTTGGATTTGAGCAAATAATGCTGCACTGCTTGTCGAGGGCGCGCAATGGCATAAGTAAATTGGTCAATGTTTTGCAGCGGCACAGGACTATTGATGGCATTGATCAAATCGGTGAGGTTGCCAATGTGGGAGCCCATGAAAATGCCCAAGTCTGTGTTGAAGGCACTGAAGAACAAATCCGATTTGAACTTTTTTCCGCGCCATGCCAGGGCGCCTGAATAATTGAATTCTTTGATGCCCGTGTTGTACAACCACTCATCGGGTGTGCGGGCATTGCCCCCTCTTTTGTAAGTGGCTTGCAAACGCCAAGACAGTCCAGGGATTTTTTTTAGCCCTTGCTCAAATTGGGCATTGGCCACCCATTGGCGGTTGTTGGAAAAATAGCCGAGGTTGATCTCTGCTTGGGTTCCAGGACTGGTGCGCAAAGCCCGGGGCTCTACCAAGACGGCCCCAGCAATGGCATCGGGTCCGTACCGCAGAGCACCCGCTCCTTTCAGCACCGTGAATTTATCAGCAACAAAAGGATCAATTTCAGGCGCATGTTCCGATCCCCATTGTTGTCCCTCTTGCCGCACGCCATTGTTGAGCATCAAAATGCGTTGGCTGTGCAAGCCATGGATAACGGGTTTGAAGATGGTACTGCCCGTTTGCAAAACCGACACCCCTACTGCTCTTTGCAAGACTTCACCCAAGGATTGGCCCCTGGTTTGCTCAATCTCGCGGGCTTTGAGTTCGGTGCGAATGGTGTTGTTGTTGTCTTGCTTAATGCCTTTGACCGTGACGGCTTGTAGGGTAGGAATGGTGTCAACTTTGACTTGGGTTTGTGCTGAGGTCACAACAATTTGCTGTACAAACCTTTGTCTCATTTGTACCCGCTGTGGCTTTCTTTGCAACCCTTTGTGTTCTCTTGGTCCAGCCCATAGGGATTGACCACCCAAAACAAAAAGCATCAATAAAACAAACAATGGGGCGCGAAACATGGGGCCAAAGTTGCAAAATATTTGCAACACGGCTTCATTTTACTTTTACCATGGTCCTGACCTGTTGCACCGAAAGATTTTGCAAGCGGGCATAGTAGACCCCGGCCGGCAAAGTGCCCCCAGAAAAATTTAGGGTATAGGTACCTGCTGGGTATTCTCTATCGGTCAAGTTAACCAAGACACGGCCCGTGGTATCCATGATTTGCACCAAAGTATGGCCACCATTGGTTTTGAATGTAATGACCGTATTGCCTTGAAAAGGATTGGGGTAATTGCTGATCAGGTTTTCGCCCGACAGGTTGACGGCTTTTTTGCAAGCACCCGCATTGACCAAGGGCAGGGTTTGGAAATTCTTTAACATGATTTGGTTCAGGTCGCGGCTGTCTACGCACAACCAATTGTTGAGCAAAGTGGCATAGATGCTGCGAAAATCATATTGAAAGGGAAGGTTGTCGTTGACGTTTACACTGGGGCCAAAACTAGGGGTGTCTCCCGTAACCCCACCTGTTACATTTTTGCCAAAGACAAACAAAGGAGCAGCTGCCCCGTGGTCCGTTCCCGTGCTGGCATTGCTTTTGATGCGGCGACCAAATTCAGAAAAAGTCATACCCACCACCCTTTCGTCCACACCCAAGAATTTCAAGTCATCTTGAAAAGCCGTGATGGCTTCACTTACCCGCTGCAACAAATTGGCATGGGTGCCCGTAGCAGTATCGGTGGCATTCACTTGTGCGGCATGGGTATCAAAGCCGCCAAAATTGACCATGTAAACGCGGGTGCGCAAACCCCCTTTGATCAAGCGGGCTACAATTTTCAGTTGGTCCGCTAAACTGTTGCCAGTGGGATAAGTCACCTGCTGCGGAACCGCTGTGGCCGCGTCTTTGATGACGGTAGCATATTGCTGGGTTTGTTGGGACACCGTGCGGATATAGGTCAACTCTTTGCCAGCTGGGGTGGCCGGTGCAGGGTCTTGTACCCCATTCACCAAATTGTAAAAACTATTGGGATTGCTGATGCTCATGCCCATGCTCACTGCAGGGCCTTGCAAGGTCAAAGAAGTAGTGGATCCAATTTGAATGGCCAAGGGATCGCGCATGCTGGTATTGGGATAACCATTGGGGAAATTGGGGTATTCGTAATTCAAGTATCGACCTGCCCAACCACTGTTCACCACTTGGTTGCTTTCGCTGGCACTCATCCAAATGTCTGTGGCCCTGAAATGCGAAAAATTGGGTGTGGGATATCCCACCGATTGTACCACTTGCAACATGCCTTCATTGTACAGGCGGTGCAGCCCGGAGAGTGCAGGATGCAGGCCTGCTTTGCCGGCTGTTCCCAATTTCAACACCTTGTTTTCGGGCACGTAAATATTGGGGCGGGCATTGACGTAATTGCTAAAATTTTGTAGGGGAATGACCGTGTTGAGTCCATCGTTTCCACCATTCAATTGAATGATGACCAAGACATGATCGGTTTCTGTTGTGGGCAAGAAAAGGGGCGATAAAGGCGATTCCGCACCAATGGCTTTAAAGGAAAGTCCCCCTACCAAACCCGGCAAGAGCAAACCCGCCGGCAGGCTTTTTTCTAAAAAATCTCTTCTTTTCATATCAAGCCAATTGGTATTCTGCCAGGTTCATCAAATATTTGATCAGGTCGCGGATGCGGTTGCGCACCAAAGTGGTGTTGGCGGTATTGCTGGGCGTAGACACAAACAAATCCCAGGCTTCGGTCCAATAATAATCTTGGCTTTGTCCACTCAACAAGAAATCTCTTTTCAGTTGCGCTTTGGAAGCAGGGGTCAAGTCAAAACGAAACAAACTGTTGATCAGATCGGTCAAGAGCAGGTTGGGGTCTCGGGGGGTGGGCAAAGCCTGCACCAAGGCCACGCCATCTACTTGTATTTTTTTACCATTGAAAGTATACCCATTGACCACCAAGGTATCGGTGAACTGGTTGCGTTTGGGCAAGGTATCGCTGTTGATCCAAATCTGGTAAAACTGGGGTGCTTGGTAATAGGCTTTCCACCCACTCACATCGGGTGGATCACCCAGGTTTTGTTGCATGCTGCTGGCCCAGTTGACCAAGTAATTGTAAAAACCATAGTTGGTGATGTAGTCCGATGCGGGCTGAAAAACCACTTGGCATTCTCGGCACAAACCCACCACCAAATCAATGGGGCTTTTGATCAAACAGCCCCGCGACAAACTGTCAAAAAAATGTTGGCTGGACAAGAGGGCTTGTAAAACAGGTTGAATATTGTAATTGTTGCTGCGAAAAATTTGTGCCAAGGGTTGGATCACATTGGTTTCTACTTGCGCATCTATGTCATAATAAACAAACCAAGTGTACAAGCGCCGACACAGGTAAAGGGCCACTTCGTTGGTGGCAAAAATCATGTTCAGCAAATCGTCTATTTCTTGTTCACCCCCATTGGCCGTATTGCGGCCCGTGATCACTGTATTGTTGTAAAACGCAGAAAAGGTTTTGTTGCCCGTATCGTGTCGGCTCACAGTAAAATAAGAACTGTTGGTAGTGGCATTGTTGCGCCAGCCCGTCAATACCCTTGCCGCTGCTTTTACATCGGCTTCGGTGTATTGTGAACCGGGTCCTTTGCCACAACAAAACAATTCTTGCAGTTCACGTCCATAGTTTTCATCGGGTGCAGTGCTGGTGTTCAGTTGTCCATTCAAATACACCAACATGGCTGGATCCAAAGTGATGTCCTTGACCAAGGATTTAAAATTGCCCAAAGCACGGGTGCGCAACAGGTTGTGGTGTTTGTACACGTATTGGGCGTTGCCTATATCGGTGGTTTCGGTGGCAAAATGATTGTGCCAAAACAGGGTCATTTTTTCCCTCAGGCTGCGGTCTTGGTTAACCAAGACCCCCATCCACCATTTTTTGAAAGAAGCCCGGCGCAGGCTGTTCACCGTTCCATCGGTATTGTTGTCGTTTACCCAGGTGCTGCCCAATGCTATATTGGTATCCGGATTGGCCGTGGTAGCGGCGGGCGTATACTCTTTAACAGGAGGTGAAGGCAAGGGCGCGACTGGGTTCAGCAATTCCGAGACCACCGCGGACAAGGTCTTGCCCTTGAAATGGGCCAGGTCGGCCCGGCTCACCCCAAAAAAGCAGCGGTCCAATAAATGGTACAATTCCGTATCGGTCAAAGGGCCTGCGAAAGCCGTCAATCCACTGGAAGGCGTGGCCATGGTTTGGGGCGACAAAGCCGGTACCGATTGTTGAAAAAATGCTCTTCTGTCCATGCGGGGGGTCTGTGGAATAGAGCATCAATTTATTTCATTTGTTGTCTGCACCAAAGAATTTACCCAGTTTAAATCCAACTTGGCCGATTTCTGCCGTTTTTGAATCTCAAAACCAGCACAAACAAGCAGCAGATTCGAATTTAAAATGTCTTATTTTTAAGGGTAAATCGTTGCCCCCATGACGGAGCTGGACTTGTTGTCTGCTTGTTTAGAAAATAACCCTGTGCTGGGAGTATGTTACCGCTACGCGCACTCTAAAGAAGACGCAGAAGACATGTTGCAGGAAGGATTCATCAAAGTATTTACCCAAATACAATCCTTTCAACACAAGGGAGCATTTGAAGGTTGGGTCCGCAAAATCATGGTGCATACTTGCATTAATTTTTTGAAGAAAAACAAAAAATTTCAAGAGCAGGTGGCATTGGAAAACGCTGGGGCTTTGGAAATGCGGGAAGAGACCCTTCCTTCCTTGATGCAGGCCCGGCAAATTGTGGAATGTATTCGGTTGTTGCCCATGGGCTACCGGACGGTCTTGAACTTGTACGCGTTGGAGGGATACAGCCACAAAGAAATTGGCCACATGTTGGACATTGAAGAAAGCACCAGCAGGAGCCAATATACCAGGGCCAAAGTCATGCTGGAGCAGATCCTGGTAAAGAAGAAAATCATCGAGCAACCCGAACAAGGCTTGTCCTTGTTGGCGGCTTGGAAAAAATAAGGATGGGTTCATGAGAGACCAAAACAAACTGGACGCCTGGGAGCAATGGCTGCAGGGAGAAGCGGACAAGGTCCGGCTTTTTCCAGCAGATAACCGTTGGGAGGACATCCGTACCCGTTTGCATGGTAATCCGCGTTGGCCCGCGCTCACCTTGGTTTCCATTGTGGTTATTTTTGGGCTTACCCTTTCTACCCTCATGTTGGCACCCACAGCCAAACTTTTAGAATACCAAGCTGCTCAAGCCGAACTGCCCCTGCCCCAGGCCGCAGTAGATCCCGTGGTGGCTGAACAAAAAAACAAAGCATTCTTTGATGCCATGGCCCCCAGCCAAGTAAACGCTGAAACCTTTGGTGTTTTACGCGAAAAAGCAGAACAAGCCCAAGCTGTGGAGACGTATACTGCCAGCAATTGGGGCCCTTTGCCCGAACAAGGCAACACGGTAAAATCTGCCCCAACCATTCCAGCATTTGAGACCTCCGCCAACACAACTGCGCAGCCCGTCTTGGACAACAGTCCTGTGATGGCTTTGGAAAAAAGCAATGGGTTGCAAAAAGAAGCAACAGCGCAATTGAAACTACCTGAACAAGAGATGCAATTGTTGCAAGAAGATCTGCGCCAGCAATTGGGCATTTACCACAAAAAGCCCAAGGCCAATAATACACACAAGTGGCAATTTCAATTCTACATTACCCCTTCAAAAAGTTACCGCACTTTGTCCGATGCACCTGTTAAAGATTTGGTCCAACCCAGTCAATTGGCGGCCAATACCGGTGCAGCCGTACCCTTGGGATTGAGCTATTCCGCTGGGGTCAATGACATTGTTCGCCACCGACCTGCCATGGGATTTGAGTTTGGGTTTGCGGCCCTTTACCCCTTGCGCAAAAACCTTTTTTTGAAAACCGGTCTGCAATTGAACATCCGCCAATACCAAATTGAAACTTTTCAAACCTTGACCAATGCGCCTACTACCATTTCTTTGATTGGGGGCAATGGACAAGTTCAAAACCTTTCCTTTTTATCGGGTTACAACAACAACACGGGTGATCGCTCTGCACAACTGGACAACAAAACCTATCAAATTGCTATCCCATTGGGATTGGAATGGCATTTCTTCCAAGGCAAACATTGGGGCTTGCAAGCCGAAGCATCGGTGCAGCCAACTTATGCCGTCAACGCCAATACTTATTTGTTGTCCACCGATTTTAAAAATTATTTGTCCGATGGGGGCCGCTTTACCCGTCGCTGGAACATCAACACCAGCGCTGCCATCAGCGTTTCATTCAAGAGCGGACAAAACCAATGGCAAATTGGGCCCCAAGTGCGCTACCAACACTTGCCCAGTTTTGGCAACCAATATCCCATCCGCGAACACTTGATGGATTATGGCATTCGCTTGGCTTTCACCCGCCAGCGTTAAGCACAATGGTGTAATTTTATCCATGCGATTTTTATTCTGTTTTTGTTGTTTGGGAGGATGGAGCTTGTTTGTTTCCTGTGGCAACAACAATACACCTGCGCAAGATTTAACAAAGGCAGTAGCCCCGGTTGATACCAGTCAGTTTTATCCCTTGGAACCTTTTCTGGACCAAGAAATCAGTTATGTAGAACTTCGGAATTTTAAATTGACTGCGCGTTGGCAAAAGGGTCAAACGGTATTGACCCATTCATTGAGCAAAGCACAATGGGTTGATTCAGTGCAATGGATTAAAACCTCCTTGGAACAGTTTTGGAACGGTCACAAAGACCAGTTCCAAGAAAAAAGTTTTGAAGACCTGGGCACGGAAAAAACAGTTTTTGATTATACCGCCAAAGACAGTGCCTATACTTTACAACAAGTGACCATTCAAACGGATAACCGCACCCAACAAATCAAGACCCTCTATGTGGTGGTAAAAGAGAAAAATGCTTTTGTAGGTGAAATACTTCACCGCATTAGTTGGCGGGCCCAAGCCAGTGTACAATGGGTCCGTTGGCACAAGCAACAACCGGCTGAGCTGTCTGAAACCCTTGGCCTGGATTGGAAACCAGCCAGCACACCCCTTTAAACCGGCAATAAAAGATTCTGCCGACATTTGCTTGCCCATGAGCCCTGCTGCTTTTCAAGAAATAGCCCATACCCTCCCGCTCCAGCCCGGTATTTATAAATATTACGATGCCCAGGACAACCTCTTGTACGTGGGCAAGGCCAAACAAATTCGAAAAAGGGTCAGCTCTTATTTCAATAAAAACCAAGCTTCTTACAAGACCCACGAATTGGTCCGCCGCATTCACCGCATTGAGTTTACCATTGTGGATTCAGAACAGGATGCTTTTTTGTTGGAAAACTCCTTGATCAAAACCTTCCAACCCCGCTTCAACATCGACCTCAAAGACGACAAGACCTATCCCTATATTGTCTTGAAACGGGAGCCCTTCCCCCGGGTATTTTTGACCAGGAAAAGATTCAATGATGGCTCTACCTATTTGGGACCTTTTACTTCTGCCGGTCGGGTGAGGGAGATTTTGGAATTGATCAAACGCATCATTCCTTTGCGCACTTGTAAATTAAACCTGGCGCCTGCAGCCATCGCCAAAGGCAAATACAAGGTTTGTTTAGAATATCATTTGGGCAATTGCAAAGGACCTTGTGAAGGGTTACAAACCGAAGCCGATTACCTGGATGGATTGGAGCAAGTCAAACAAATCTTAAAAGGCAATTTGCAACCTGTTTTGGGAGGCTTAAAAGACGCCATGCAAGTGGCGGCGGCTGAATTGGCTTTTGAAAAAGCGGAAGCCCTGAAGAAAAAATTGGAGTTCTTGGAATCTTACCAAGCCAAGTCTGTCATTGTGAGTCGGCATTTGGGTTCTTTGGATGTTTTTACCATTGTCAAGGACGGACCCTTGGCTTATGTCAACTACTTGATGGTAGAAAACGGCACCATCGTACAAACCCACAGCGTGCCTTTGGAAACCAAATTAGAAGAAACGGAAGAAGAAGTCTTGGCTTATGCCATTGGCCGACTTCGCCGCGAATTCAACAGCTTGGCCCAGGAAATTCTCCTGCCTTTTCCTTTGGACTATGTCGAGCGCGAAGTAGCATTGACCGTGCCCAAAGCAGGAGACAAAAAGAAATTGGTGGAACTCTCCTTTAAGAATGTGGCCTATTTCAAAGACGCTTTGCACCGCAAAAACATGTTGCGCCTAGAAGGAAAGAGCGACCAAGAACAACAAAAAGTATTGTACGAATTACAAGCTTATTTGCAATTACAAGCACGGTTTACCCAGCAAAGCCGATTACCGCAAATTCAAGGTCAAGACCGTCCAGGGCATCAACGATTTTGCTACCATGTCCGAAGTAGTTTATCGGCGCTACAAACGCTTGCAAGAAGAAGCCACTCCCTTTCCCGATCTGGTCATCATAGATGGGGGCAAGGGACAATTGAGCGCAGCCTTGGAAAGTTTGGAAAAATTGGGCCTCCGAGGCAAGATCAATGTGGTGGGCTTGGCCAAAAACGAGGAAGAGATTTTTTTTCCGGGCGATGGCCAGTCTTTGAAACTGCCTTGGGACAGCCCAGCTTTGCTTTTGGTGCGCAGGATCAGGGACGAGGTGCACCGCTTTGGCATTGGTTTTCACAGAGACCTTCGCTCCAAAAATGCCATTAAAAATGAGATAGAAGACATTCCAGGCATTGGACCCAAGAGTGTAGAAGCCCTTTTACAAACCTTTCGCTCCATCAAGGGCATCGCTGCTGCCAGTCCCAACGAATTGGTTCAATTGCTGGGGGCTGCCAAGGCAGAAAAAGTATTGGCTTTTTTGGCAGGGCAAAAAAAAGGGCCAGGATAGAGATCCAGCCCCGTTTTTAAAATCCAATATCCTATGAAAAACCATGGTGAAGATAAATAAAGCCCCCCCATGCCGCCAAAAAAATTTGACAAGATAAATGATGGTCAAACACCAATTAGCGTAAAAAAAGGGGCCTTAGGCCCCTTGAATAAGATTTATACCTACAGGTTAGTAGGCCCACTGGTCTTGTTCCCAGTTAAAAATGCGTTGTTTGATGTTTTCTCCTTCCAACAAACGGAAAAGCGGGTCTTTGATCAAGGCCATCAGAGATTTCTCTGTTGGGTTGTTCAAAGTGGATTTGATGATATAGCTGGAGAAGAAACGGGTTTCAAAAAGTTCTTCCCAAGTCATGCGGGCAGCAAAGTTTTTGGGGTTGTACACTTCGGCCTTGGCCAAAGAAGCCCGCAGGTCAGGATAATAGACCCAGAACAAAAGACGGGGCATGGATTTACCTGCCACCACCTGCTTGGCAATGGGGGCAATCGCAATGATGCGGGTAAAGAGGGCACTGGCTTCTTTGTCAAATACCACTTGCTCTTTGATGCGGAAGGTATACACCGAATCAGGGCTGAATTTGGGTCTTTTGGTAATGACCCTTTCCACAGCACCCGATACAGGATCAGGTACGTCAACAGTATCAAATGCACCACCCGTTAAAGCCATGACTTGGTTGATGGTCAAGGGTGTGGTGAACCGATCGTTCTCGGGACCAAAAGCCACTACACTGTCATTGCGGATGGCATTGAGGAGAATGGAGAAAAAGCGTTGGTCACCATTGTCGTCTTTTCCAGGATAAATAAAGGATTGGTTGATTTTTTCGCGGGCATCAATTTCACGCCACACAAAATGGCTGTACAGCCAATCGTCTTCACGCAAGTCTTCGTAAGGCAAGGGTTTGCGGTCACGGGTTGTTCTGTCCTTGGCCACATAATTGGGGCGCAAAGAAATTTCAGGTTTGGCGTCAAATCCACCTTGGATGGTGGTATCGTAACTGACCGTTACCGATCCGTTGTTGGCGCTTGGGGTCTGTTGCACAGCAGTGTTACCTGGGTTCAAATATTTGGATCCACCCGCTGGTGCAGAAGGTGTTGTGTCGGCTGCAGCAGCAGTCGTGTTGCCCGTCTTGTATTTGGATCCAGTGGTGGTTTTGGGGGCCGCTTTGGCAGGCGCGGGCTTGCCTGCACCACCTTGGGTGCTGCCAGCCACGGCTGGCTTGTTGCCCCCACCGCCTGTCTTGTACTTGGATTGAGCCGTTGCCGTACCCAAATGGGCCAAGGCCAACACCACACATACCAGTTGAATCCAATGCTTTTTCATACCAATTTATTGAAGGGTAAAGGATATGTTTTGGTCCAACATGCGGGTACCGCCGGGACCACTTACTTTGATTTCATCAATCACTACTGTTGAGCCTGCTTGACAACGGCGCAACAAAGCCTGGGCTTCGCCATTAAAATAAGCACCCGTTACTTCAGCTACCCCAAAGCCACTTTCTTCAAACCCTTTTCCGGTTACAATCAAGGTAAAAGAAACCACATCGTAGCGCACGCCTTCAAACACAAAGTCACGCAATTCAGCAGCAACCCCTTTTTGCACCCGGAACACATTGGCAGGAATGGGGCCGCCTGCTTTTCCACCTACGGTAGCCAAAGGATTGGGTACACGCTTGATGGGAATTTGAATCCTTTGTGAATTTTTGCCATCGGAAGCCACCACTGTGGCCATGCCCAATTGGGCGCAGCTGACCACATATTGACCGGGACCAGCTTTGCGGGAACTGACCCCATTGCCTTCAATGGAAACAGAAACTTTTTCATCGCCACTGCCACCGGTAATGCTCACTGGGTTTTCCAGTCCTTGGTAAAATACCCTGGTCTTGTCGGTAGAAACAGTTAATCCAGAAGGAACACCTACGGTGTACTTGATTTCTTTGGTCACAGAAGC
>RDYY01000377.1 GCA_004293505.1 Sphingobacteriia bacterium
GGCCGCAGCACTTCTTGCAAATGGCTGGGGGCAGGAATGGGCTTGATCTCGTGGTTGTCTTTGAGGCGTTCGTATTTTTCTTCTAATTGGAAAAACAGTTCTTGTTCGTCGCGTTGCAAATACAATTCTTCGATGACCGAGAAATGGTATTTGCTCAATTTGATGTTGTCGGCCTTGCCATCGCCCACGCGGAAAAGCAAAGCATATTTTTTAACCCACTCTTCGGGCAGGATGCCCAAAGTACCGTCGTCCAATTGTACAAATTGCTGCTTGTTGACCAAGGCTTTCTTGACTTCTTCTACCGTCACTTTTTGGTCCCCAAAATGAATCTCTACTTTGGCGTCAAACCAATCGGTGTGGCTGCTGATGAATATCTTGGTAGAAGGCTTGGCCGTGTTGAAGCGGAAATGTTTGAGGGCTTCAAATCCATAGACCGTGGTGTTCATGTCTTTGACCGCGTCCATGAACAAGAAGAACCAGTTGTTGCGCAAGACTTCCTTGCCCCTCAAAGCCAGGACCTGACCTTCGGCGGGTTTGACAAAACCAGAATGCAAGGCTTCTATGCGGGCCAAGAGTTCGTTTTCTACTTTTGTGTTGCGGTGCACCACCAAGAGCTTATCGGCCAAGGGAAAATATAATTTGGTGCGGTCTGTGTTACTGATGTCATAACCCTTGTAATGGAAGATGGGCTGGAACAACAGGTATTCCCCTTTTTCTTTCAAGAGAATTTTGAGTTCGGGCTTGAGGTCTTTCCACTCTTCTTTTTTTACATTGGTGAAATGCACCGGATAGTCTTTGGACAAAGGCAGGATCCACTCTTGCAAGAAAGCCGGCCATTCGTCTTCGCCCAATTCCTTTTTGCCATTGGGCAAAAAAGACTCTACCAACAAAACATCCTTGGGTTGTTGCCACACAAAAACCTGTTGGTGGTATTTGAACAAGAAGGGAGAATCCAATTCGTTTTCGGTGATGTTTAGATCGGCGAGGGGCAGTTTGATGCGGCAATCTACCGTGTACTTTCCTTTGGCATAACTGACTTCAAATTCAGGATGGATGGGCTTTTCCATCAATTGTACTTGGGCCAATTGCGCCGTTACAAAAGGTTTGCCCGTGGGCAAATGGTACACAAAGCCAGCGCCTGCCCAGTCTTGAAACAATTTTTTGTATTTGGGCAACAGGTATTCCGCCATCAACTGACGGGTTTCTTCGGGCAGGTCTTCGGAATGTGATTGCACAATGTTTTCCCAAATGCCACTGAAGGGGGAATTGCGGTCGAGGTAACGGCTTACTTCTGTTTTCCCAAATGCCACTGAAGGGGGAATTGCGGTCGAGGTAACGGCTTACTTCAGCAGGCATCAATTTGCGCAATTGCTGAATGGCCATTTTGTCTTCTTCGCTAAAGACTTCGGTTTGGATGTATTTGCTCAGGTCCAGTTTTTGCACCTTGCCCACATAGCCACTGCCACTGTCGTTCATTTCGCCTTGCACCGCTTCCATGACCAAGAAGGGATACTGTTGGGTAACGGCTGTTAAAACCAAT
>RDYY01000378.1 GCA_004293505.1 Sphingobacteriia bacterium
TTGGCCACCGCCAATTCCATCAGTGGGGTCATTCATGGGGCGCGCCAAATTGAGTGCACCATCAACGGCTTAGGCGAAAGGGCCGGCAATACTTCTCTAGAAGAAGTGGTCATGATTTTACAACAGCACAAAGACTTGGGTTTGTATACCAACATCAAAACCCCCATGCTCAACCCCATCAGCCGATTGGTTTCTGATACCATGCGCATGCCGGTTCAACCCAACAAAGCCATCGTTGGCGCCAATGCTTTTTCACATTCTTCTGGTATTCACCAAGACGGGTTTTTGAAAGATGCCCAGACCTATGAAATCATTCATCCTGATTTGGTAGGAGCAGCGGGCAGCAAAATTGTTTTGACCGCCCGCAGTGGCCGCAGTGCCTTGGCCTATCGGTTGCAAAAACTGGGTTATGAATTTACCCGCAACGACATTGATGTGCTCTACGCGCATTTTTTGGTCGTAGCCGACAGCAAAAAAGAAGTCGAAGAAAACGATTTGCGCCGCTTGGCTGAAGCGTATGTGCCACAAGCTGTGATGGCCTAAAAATGAACCATGGGAAAAACACTTTTTGATAAAATTTGGGCATCACATGTGGTGGAGCAAATCACCGATGGACCTGCTGTCCTGTACATTGACCGCCACTTCATCCACGAAGTAACTTCCCCGCAAGCGTTTCAAGGCATTGAAACCCGCGGGGTAAAACTGTTCAGGCCCAACCAAACCATCGCCACTGCCGACCACAACGTACCCACTTGGGACCAACACTTGCCCATCAAAGACCAATTGTCGAGGTTGCAAGTGGAAGCCCTGAAAACAAATTGCGCCAACCATGGGGTGCAACTTTATGGCTTGGGCCATCCTTACCAAGGCATTGTGCACGTCATTGGGCCCGAATTAGGCATTACCCAACCAGGCATGACCATTGTGTGCGGCGACAGCCATACCTCTACCCATGGGGCTTTTGGCACCATTGCTTTTGGCATTGGCACCAGTGAAGTTGAGATGGTTTTTGCTGCGCAATGTGTCTTGCAAACCAGGCCCAAAACCATGCGCATCACCATCGATGGTGAACTCCCCCAGGGCGTTTTGTCCAAGGACATTATTTTGTACATCATTTCCCAGATCAGTGCCAGTGGAGCAACGGGTTATTTTGTAGAATATGCTGGCTCGGCCATTCGTGCCTTGAGCATGGAAGCCCGCATGACCATTTGCAACATGAGCATTGAAATGGGGGCCCGCGGAGGATTGATTGCTCCTGACCAAACCACTTTTGATTATTTGCAGAACAGG
>RDYY01000379.1 GCA_004293505.1 Sphingobacteriia bacterium
TTGCAAAGTGCGGCGGGTATTGGTCGAAAAAACTTTCTGGGGCATTTCTTTGCCAAAGGCTTGACACAAATCCTTTGCCCGCTGTTCCCCCAGGGCCGACAAAGCAGGGTTTACTTTGTCTACGGTGTCTTTCTCGGCATGCCTGACCACATAAATGGTGAGCGGCCCTTCGGCAGGTGTGGCAGATTGCGCCATGGCAGAGGGGTGAACACAAAAAACAAAGATGACCACCCAACCCAATTGGGCCCAAATCCGGGAAGAAGCAAAGAAATTTTTCATCCCCCAATTTCCCTTTTTTTGTGGGGTCTGGCCTAAAAATATTTGCGTTTTTACAAGACACCATTAAGCCATTCCCGAACAGTTCCGCAAGATGGTGCAGCATCCTGCCCTAAGCCTTGAAAAGCAAGGCTTTATTCATTAATAATATTTATGTTCGCCCTTTAAAAAGGCGCTTATGTGTGGAATTGTTGGCTATACCGGTCCTCGGCAAGCTTACCCTGTATTGATCAAAGGACTCAAAAGATTGGAATACCGCGGTTACGACAGTGCGGGTGTGGCTTTGTTGAACAACAACCAACTGCATTTGTACAAAAAACAGGGCAAGGTAGCCGCCCTGGAAGACCACGCATTGGGCCAAGACCTCAATGGCCACGTAGGCATCGGCCATACCCGTTGGGCCACCCACGGCGAACCCTCGGACCGCAACGCCCACCCCCACCTTTCCCGCAGCGGCAAACTCTCCATGATCCACAATGGCATCATTGAAAACTATGCCCAACTCAAAAACGACTTGCTGAAAAAAGGTTATGCTTTTTCCAGCGATACCGATACCGAAGTGCTCTTGCATTTCATTGACGACATCCGAGAAAACAATGGCTGCAGCACAGAAGAAGCCCTGCGCATAGCCTTGAAACGCGTGGTGGGTGCTTATTGTGTGCTCTTGGTGTCAACCGACGAACCCGATACCATCATTGCTGCGCGCAAAGGCAGTCCCTTGGTGATTGGCATCGGCAAGGGCGAACATTTTTTGGCGTCTGACGCTTCCCCCATCATCGAGTACACCAAAGAAGTGGTGTACGTGAACGATTATGAAATTGCCATTGTCAAACCCGACGAGTTGATCTTGAAAAACCTGGGCAATGAAAAACAATCTCCTTTCATTACCCAACTAGACATGGAATTGTCGGCCATTGAAAAAGGCGGCTACGAGCATTTCATGATCAAGGAAATCATGGAACAACCCGATACGGTCTTTGACTGTTTGCGCGGCCGCTTGCAACCCCAAACAGGCGAAATCATCATGGGAGGCATCGAAAACAACTTGGACGCTTTTACCCAAGCCAAACGCATCATGATTGTGGCTTGCGGCACCAGTTGGCACGCCGGTTTGGTGGCCGAATATGCCATTGAAGCCCTGTGCCGCATTCCCGTAGAAGTGGAATATGCTTCTGAATTCCGTTACCGCAATCCCGTCATTCATCCGGGCGATGTCATCATTGCCATTTC
>RDYY01000032.1 GCA_004293505.1 Sphingobacteriia bacterium
CGACAAGAAAGCGGAAGCCCGCCGAATTGCAGCCATGTGGCAGCAAGTCATTGACCTGTTTCGTGGGGTGCAATATGGTGCATTGGTTTTTGAATTATACAACGAGCCCAGGATTGCTGTAGAAGAATGGAATACCCTTGCACCTTATTTGTTTTCATTGGTGAGGGCCAAAGATCCGTTTCGGTACTGGATCATTGGCTCTACCGATTACAATGGCGTCAGTGCATTTGAGCGCTTGCAGCCCTTGAACGATGCAAGGGTGATGTATACGTTTCATTTTTATGAGCCCTATATGTTTACCCACCAAGGCGCAGCTTGGGACAAGGCCAAAACGGCCATCACCCAACTGCCCTATCCCTACCAACAACAAAAAATGCCTGCCCTTCCTGCCAAGCCCCTTCACCCTGATTTGGAATACAATTATTTTAATTACAACCAGGTCGCATCGCGTGAATACATGTCCCGCCGATTAGACAAGATTGTTAATTGGAGCAAGAAATACAATAAGTTGGTCTTGTGTACCGAATCGGGCGTCATTGAAAGCATCCCTATGCAATACCGAGAAAACTATTTGTACGACATGACAACCCTGATGCGGGAAAAACAAATTCCTTACATGATCTGGGATTTAGACCAAAGTTTTTCCATCAAGGGTTTGTTCGAAAAACACGGAGCGCCCCAGCGGTAAAAGTTTAAAAGGTTTTCCGGCCCACCCAATAAGCCCAAAAGACAAGGGCAGGGTGCAAAACCAATAGGCGCACCCAACAGAGGAAAGGTGTCATGGTGATACCGCCCAGTTTAAATGGGGCTTTTTCCAACATGTACCAATGAGCAGGTATAAAAGCGATCAGCATGGCCATGATGCCCCAGGAAGCCCAGGTTCGGGTGGCAGGAAAGAGCAGGGCAAGGGCCAATCCCATCTCGGCCAACCCGCTCACCACATTGATCAAATGGGTATGGGCCTTGAGGTAGGGAGGAATCAGGGGGGCATAAAAACCTGGGTGCCAGAAGTGGTTCAGCCCAGCCAAGAAATACAAAACAGACATCAAATAAAGGCCCCATTTTTCCATTTGAACGTGTTTTAGTAAGGTTGATTTAACAGCAGAACAAGCCGAAGACCTTTTTTGTTGCCCTTGAAATGACTACCTTTGCCGACCGAATTGAGGGTTCTTTTACATAACTCATTGATTCTGAGTAAAAAATCAGACATGCAGATCAGAAACATCGCCATCATTGCCCACGTTGACCACGGTAAAACCACCCTGGTTGACCGCATTTTACACGCCACCAAGGTATTCCGCGACAACCAGGAAACCGGTGAATTGATCATGGACAGCAATGACCTGGAAAAAGAAAGGGGCATTACCATTTTCAGTAAGAATGCGGCAGTGACCTATAACGATGTAAAAATCAACGTCATTGATACCCCTGGGCACAGTGATTTTGGTGGTGAAGTAGAAAGGGTGTTAAAAATGGCCGATGGGGTTATCCTCTTGGTAGATGCTTTTGAAGGCCCCATGCCCCAAACCCGTTTTGTGTTGCAAAAAGCCCTGCAACTGAACCTCCACCCCATTGTGGTCATCAACAAAGTGGACAAGCCCAATTGCCGCCCCGATGAAGTACACGATGCGGTTTTTGAACTCTTTTTTAATTTGGACGCCACCGAAGAACAATTGAATTTCCCTACTTTTTATGGTAGTGGAAAAAATGGTTGGTTCAACGATAGCCTGACCCAAACCGAAGACATCCTGCCTTTGATGGATGGCATCTTGAAATATGTTCCCGAACCCAAAATTTCAGAAGGTGCTTTGCAATTACAAATCACTTCTTTGGATTATTCTTCTTTCTTGGGCCGGATTGCCATTGGAAAAGTAACCCGTGGTACCATCAAAGAAAGCCAACCCATTGCTTTGGTGCAAGCCGACGGCAGCATCAAGAAAAGTCGCGTCAAAGAATTGTATGTCTTTGAAGGCATGGGCAAACGCCGTGTGAACGAAGTGGTTTCTGGTGACCTCTGTGCGGTTGTTGGATTGGAAGACTTTAACATTGGCGACACCATCGCCGATGCCGAGAATCCCGAAGGCCTCCCCATCATCAGTGTGGATGAACCCACCATGAGCATGACTTTCAGCATCAACAACTCTCCCTTTTTTGGCAAGGACGGTAAGTTTGTGACCTCTCGTCACTTGCGCGACCGCTTGATGAAAGAAACCGAGAAAAACCTGGCCCTGCGTGTAGAAGATACCGACAGTGCTGACTCTTTCTTGGTCTTTGGACGAGGTATCCTGCACTTGGGTGTGTTGGTAGAAACCATGCGCCGAGAAGGATATGAGTTGACCGTAGGCAATCCCCAGGTATTGGTCAAGCACATCGATGGCAAAAAATGCGAGCCGTATGAAAACTTGGTGGTTGACGTACCCTCTGAATTCAGTGGCAAGGTCATTGACCTGGTAACCCAGCGCAAGGGCGAAATGCAAGTCATGGAAAGCAAGGGCGAAATGCAACACTTGGAATTTGAAATTCCTTCCCGTGGTTTGATTGGCCTGCGTTCTCAAATGTTAACTGGTACTGCGGGTGAAGCCGTCATGGCCCACCGCTTTTTGGAATACAAGCCTTGGAAAGGACCCATCCCCGGTCGCAACAACGGCGTGCTGATTGCTAAATTCCAAGGCACAACAACCGCTTATTCTATTGATAAATTACAAGACCGTGGCAGCTTTTTTGTAGACCCAGGAGAAGATGTGTACGTGGGCCAGATCATTGCGGAACACATCAAACCAGGAGATTTGAATGTGAACGCCATTGAAATGAAAAAGCTGACCAACCACCGCGCCAGCGGCAGCGATGATGCAGTTAGAATTGTACCCAAGTTGCAATTCACGTTGGAAGAGTGCATGGAATACATTCAACAAGATGAGTGCATTGAAGTCACACCCAAAAACATCCGCATGCGCAAAACCGTATTGAACGAAGAAGACCGCAAAAAGGTCAGCCGTTCCATGCAGTCAGAGGCAGTAGGATAGTGTTTTACAACTGAAGAAACAGAGGGTCTGCAACAGCAGGCCCTTTTTTATGCCGGTTTGTTCAAGGCCTTCCAGAGTTGGTCCTTTAGTTCGGTTAACCCTTGTTGTGCCACAGATGAAATAAAGACATGGGGTATGTTGGCGGGCAATTCTTTGGCAATGGCTTCTTTTAATTCTTGGTCCAACATGTCTGATTTGCTCACGGCAATGAGAAAGTCTTTTTGCAACATTTCTGGGTTATAGGCTTCCAGTTCATTGCGCAACACTTCAAATTCTTTTCGGTGGTCGGCGCTGTCGGCAGGAATCAAAAACAACAAAACGGCATTGCGTTCAATGTGGCGCAAAAAGCGGTGTCCCAAGCCCTTGCCTTCTGCTGCTCCTTCAATGATCCCAGGTAAGTCTGCTATGCAAAAAGATTGGTTGTCGCGATAAGCCACCATGCCCAATTGGGGAATCAAAGTGGTGAAAGCATAATTGGCAATCTTGGGTTTGGCGGCAGTGATAACAGACAACAAGGTGGACTTGCCTGCATTGGGAAACCCCACCAGGCCTACATCGGCCAAAACCTTCAATTCAATTTGTTTCCAACCTTCTACACCGGGCTCTCCGGGTTGTGCATGGTCGGGTACTTGGTTGGTGGGGGTGGCAAAATGACTATTGCCCAATCCGCCCCTGCCTCCTTTGAGCCAAACAAATTCTTGGCCGTCTGCTAAAATCTCGGCTTCTTGTTGGCCCGTTTCTTCGTTGCGGGCAATGGTGCCCAAGGGTACTTCAATGATGATGTCTTTGCCATCTCTTCCGGTACAATTGTTCTTGCTGCCGTTTTCTCCGTTCTCGGCCAATACGTTTTTGAAATATCGCAAGTGCAACAAGGTCCAGAGGTTGCTGTTGCCGCGCAAAATGATGTGGCCACCCCTTCCGCCATCGCCCCCATCGGGCCCACCCATGGCTGTTAATTTGTTGCGCATGAAATGGCGAATGCCGGCACCGCCGTGCCCACTGCGGGCAAAAATGCGGATGTAATCAATGAAGTTTCTGTCTGACACTGGGCAAAGATAAGCCTTTCCCCTCAGTGGCTTTTTTCAATGGCTTTCCAAGTGGCATATAAGATGTCTTGGTTGGGCCTGTCTGCTGGTAAGCTGGTTAAAGGCTGGGTTTCTTGCCAATGCGCCCGCATATCAGCTGGTAAACTTTGGTACAAACGGGTACCGGCCGATTTCCAAGCCAGCATTTCTTCGCTCACTGTTTTTATTTTTTGTGCGGGGTTGCCCACAATCAAACTACAGGCTTCAAATTGTTTTTCAGCGGGAACAAAACTCAAAGCACCCACAATGCATCCTTCTCCCAACACCACGTCGTCCATCACCACAGCATTCATGCCCACCAAACAATTGGGGCCAATGACAGCGCCATGGATCACCGCCCCGTGGCCAATGTGGGCGTCTTTTTGCAAGATCACCGATTTACCCGGGAACATGTGAAGGGTGCAATTTTCTTGCACGTTGCAACCGTCTTCAATCACCACGGCCCCCCAGTCACCCCGCAAGGCTGCGCCGGGGCCAATGTACACGTCTTTGCCAATGATGACGTTTCCAGTGACACAAGCTTGTGGGTGTACAAAAGCACTGGGATCAATGACAGGAACAAAGCCCTTGAATGTATAAATCATGCGACAACAGGTTTACCGGTTCTAAAACAAGTGCCTTTGAACAAAGCCACTTGCTGCCCTTTTTGGTTGTAAATGCTGATCTGGTACAAGCCTGTTTTGCGGCCATTGTGAATTTCAATGGCTTCTGCCGTTAAGCGGTCATTGACCATGACGGGCTTGAGAAAATTGATGCTGGTGTCCAAGGCCACTGATTCCTGGTTGCGGTTGTTGCAAGCAAAAGCAAAAGCAGAATCGGCCATGGAAAAACAAATGCCGCCGTGTACAATGCCCAGTCCATTGATCATTTCTGGTCTCACCACCATGCTGATTTTGGCATAACCCTCTTTTAATGCTAATAATTCTATGCCCAGCCATTGTGAAAAGCGGTCTTCCGCCAGCATCTTGGCAACAACTTGTTCGGGTGTCATGGCGATTTTATTTTCCGGTGAAAACAGGTTTTCTTTTTTCTAAAAAAGAAGCAACGCCTTCTTTGAAATCTTCCGTTGCAGCGGC